>JABDJB010000094.1 GCA_013003425.1 Gammaproteobacteria bacterium
GCAGGTCTATACCTTCGAGCGCCTCGTCGAGGGCGGCCAGTACGCCAACTTCGTAAATACCGCCAAGCGGGCCGCCGCCAGCAAGGGCCAGGCCAAAACGGCGGCCACTGCGCTTGCCGGGCCCCTCGCCAGTAGTGCTGACCGACACGTTTACTTACCGCCGGACTTTTTATGTTTCGTTTTTTTCATCTGGTTCTTCTTTTTCTTTGCTTTTGACTTCTTGCTGCTGCTCTTTTTCTTTTTCTTGGCTTTCTTCTTTTTTGCTGTCTTGCGCCGGGCTTTCTGTTTTGCGTTCAGCTTGTCGACTGCCGACGAAAGCTTGTCCACGCGCGTCGATAATTCATGGATGTCGCGCGCGGTCGGTATCTGCAGCCCGTTCAGGGCGCGCGCCACGCGTAACTCGAACATCTCCTCCAGCTTTTCCCAGGTGTCGCTGGCCATATCCCTGCCGCCGGTGACGGTGCTTTTTGCCACTCCAGCGGTATTGCGGGTGTGCGACTGGATGTTCTCGCCGAGCTTTGCCAGCGTCTCGAACAGCTTCGAGCCCTCTTTTTCAGCCATCGACAGGGCGCCCAGTCCGGCCGACCAGATCTGGTGAGCCGATTCTGTGATAACCCGTGCCAGTTTGTCAGGATCCGGCTTTTGGTTCATGTATTTCTCCACGTTTTGCTTGCTGCCACGGCTGCATCATTGTAACCAGTACCAGCTTTTCAAATTCATCGGTGACCCGGCGGATAATCTGGCCGGGACGCGGCACAAGGTTGCTGTCGGTCATCAGCCCGAATTGCACCTTGCCGTTATAGCTGAGGATGCTGACACCCATGCCGATACTGCCGCTCTGCGGTACCCAGAATAGCAGCTGGTCTATCTCCGAGCCGGCGAAGTAAAGCGGCCGCTGCGGTCCCGGCACGTTTGTCATAACCGTCGTTGCCTTGCTGCTGAACATCTCCAGCACGGGCCGCTGCAACACGCTGGGGCCGCGGCCGACCAGGGACAGCATGCCAAGACTAATTTGGGGCTGGTAGGATTTTTTCAAGTCAGCCATGTTGGCAGCCACTGCATGCAGGCGTTCCAGCGGGTCGGCAATGCCGATCGGGATGCCGAGAAATACCAGGCCAAAGTGATTGCCAAGCCCGTCGGCTTTCCCTGGCGGGCGCAGGTTCACCGGGACAGTAGCGTTGATCTCCAGGCCGCCAACCTCGTCGCCCTGTTCGACCAGCCAGCGCCGCAGCGCTCCAGCCACACAGGACAGCAACACGTCATTGACTGTACAGCTGTGCGCCTTGCCGACTGCCTTCACTTCGGCCAGCGGCAATGGCTCGGCCCAGGCTACGCGCTTGGCAGGGCTCAGCGCACCGCGATAGCGCGACCGGGCGTCGGGTGGTTTCAGCACGAAACGGGCAAGGTCAAAGGCAAAGTCGCTGCCCTTGCGTGCCAGCGTAGCGACGATAGACGGTGGACCCTTGTCCTGCAGTTCACCCAGCAGGTCGCGGCCAATTTTCTCGCCGCGTTTGCCAAGCGCAAGCGCCTGCCTGGCGATCTGGTCGAGCAACGGTCGCGAGTGATGCGCCTGCCGTGGTGGCGCGCCTTTTTTCTCCTGCGGCTGCGGTTCGGTATCGGTCATCGACAGCAAGACCTGCACCAGCGCCATGCCGTCGGCGTAGCAGTGGTGTATCCGCATGATAATCGCGCTGCCGCCGTGGTAGTTCTCTATTACCTGGTATTGCCACAGCGGTTGATCCGGGTTGAGCGGCGTGCTGGCGATTTGGCTGGCGAGGCGCTCCAGACCACGTTTCGACGGATCCTCTGGCGGCTCTTGCGCCACCACATGGTTGGCAATGTCGAATTCAGGGTCCTCTTCCCACCAGGCCCCGGTGAGATCCTGTATGGCGCGCATGCGAAAACGGGGAAAGCTGAGGAAGCGCTGTTCGATAAGGTCCCGCACCTGCTGCAGCGTGACGCGCGACTTCAACTCAATTACCCCGGTGATCATCATCAGGTTGGTCGGGCTGTCCATACGTAACCAGGCGGTATCGCCGCTGGCCATCGAACGGGTGCCTGGTCTTAAAATCTGGTCGAGCACGGGGCAGTCGCGATCACTCATTGGGCGGCACAGTATAAGACCAACTCGCCCCGGCGTAGAATATGGTCATGAATAAACGAGAAAGCCCGGGCGCAAGGCGCTTCATGGAGCACCTGCAGCGCGCCCGGAAGCTGCGCCGGGAGGTCATTACCGGTGCGGGGCTGACACCGCAGCAGCATGCCCTGAGCGCCTGGCAGACCGAGCGGCTCGCCGGCACTTATGCCGACCTGGCTGCCCAGCCGCGCTATCGTCCGGCGATCGAGTTCTTCTTGTCAGACCTGTATGGCACGAAGGATTTTGCCCAGCGCGATGCCGACCTGGTGCGGGTGTACCCCATCATGGTGAGGGTGCTGTCAGAGAACGCGCTACAGTCAATGTCACTGGCGGTCGAGTTGCACGCGCTCACACAGGAACTCGATAGCCAGCTGCTTGAGGTGTTGAGTGAAAGCAATGTCGACATTGGCGCACACCCCGGAGCGCTCGACAAAGAGCTGTACGCGACCGCGTATCGCGAATGCGATAATTACGAACAGCGCAGGCGGCAGATCGAACTCATTGACGAAACCGGGCGGTTACTCGACGAGGTGGTGCGTCATCCCTGGATCATGGTCAGCACGCGACTTGCTCGTGGCCCGGCACACGCCGCCGGTCTCGGCGAGCTGCAGGATTTCATCGAGCGCGGACTGAAATCCTTCAAGCGCATGAAAGGCGCCGATCATTTCCTCAAAACGATCCACGACCGTGAAACGTACATTCTCGAGCAGATTATTTCCGGCGCACCGCTGACCGACTGGACCGCCGACGGGTTGGGGTCGGAGCAATGATTGGCCTCCTGCCGGCAGTGTTGATTCCTGTTCACTTCTGCCAGCTCACGGTGAATGCGCCGCGCAGCTCACCGGCACGATAACCGCGGGCCTCGTCCTGCGGGTACAGTTCGTCGATTGCGGCGGCCAGACCGGGATCGAGTGTTGTGCCGTGACAGGTCAGGCACAGCGGCTGGACTATTATTGGTTGCATGTAGCGATAGCTGGTGCGCCCGTTCATGTTTTTGGCAGCCGCTGCCGACAGAGCTGCGGGATCTGCGCCATCGCCCAGCTGTTGCCTGAACATTGCCAGCTGTTCCTTTTCCCAGTCATCCGGCGTATTGGCATGGTTGCGCAGCCGCATGCTGGTGCGGCCGATCTCGACGCCAAAACCGGTGCCAACTGTCGTTGCAATTTCAGCAGCGCGGGTGTGACACACGCCTACCGCGCCGGTCGGCCCGTCGGCCTGTAACGCTGTTTTGAGTTCCCGTTGTAGTTGTGATGCAAACGCACTGATTGCTGCCTGCGGTTTTTCTACCGGCACCGGGGCGTCACAGGCAACCAGCATGCACGCAGAGAGCGTAAAGATCGCAGTGCTGATGATCCTGTTTGCGCTGCTCTGCCATGTCGTCGTCTTGATTCGTTTGGCGTGCAAGTGGGCAACTCCTTTGTTTGTCAGGTGACAAGCTGTGGTAATGAACGCACGAGTATGTAGCAGCCCATCATCACCAGGAAAATACCGAAAATTCGCTTGAGCAGCTGGTGTGGCAGGCGGGTGGCGAGCAGATTACCGGCCAGGCTGCCCGCCACGCCCAGCGTAGTAACCAGGGCGATCACCTGCCAGTCCAGCGCAAGGTCCTGTCCGGCCAGCACTTCGAGATATTTGTAAAAGCCGCTGTATGATTTCAACGCGATGATTACCAGGCTGGTAGCGACGGCGTTGTGCATGCGCAGCCCACCCAGCAGCACCAGTGCCGGGATGATCAGGAATCCGCCGCCCACGCCGACCAGCCCGGTAACGACGCCAACCAGCAGGCCGTCTACAGCAATCTTCCACGTTGCACGTGGGACGTGTGGCGCGTCGTCGATGCGCATCGGGCGTAGCATCAGGACTGCTGCCGCGAGCATGACGAGGGCAAACAGCGAAAGTTGTACCAGTCCGGATACGAACGCGGCCAGCCATGCACCCAGGTACGTCCCAAGCATACCGGGCAGGCCGAAGACCATTACGTTGCGCCAGTCGACATAGCCGCGCCGCATGTAGGGCAGGCTCGCTGCCAGGGCAATCGTCCCGACGATCGCCAGTGATCCGGCAATCGCGACCTTTTCGTCCTGACCGAACAGGTACACCAGCACCGGTACCGTGACTATGGAGCCGCCCGAGCCCAGCAGGCCCAGGCTCAGGCCGATTGCGATGGCACCCAGCCAGGCCGAAATCATTCAGTCAGCAACTGAAATACTATTTCAGGTGAACTGTCAGGTCGCCGAACTGCAAATCGCCGTAGACCTGACACCATCCGCTCCCGTCGCCGGACCACTCCAGCTCTGCGCCGACCAGCAGTGCGCGCCTGCCGTGAATGGTTTTGCCGTCGATGACGAGATTGGCATCGCCGGTGCCGGTATCCAGTGACACGCTGCCAACGACATCGCGCTGTATGTAAATCGTAGCGTCGCCGGCATACATATCCAGCTCGACGCAGTTGCGCATGTCACGCACGTCGATATCGCCGGCGCCGATCTTGAGAAACAAGGCCCGGTCATCAGGTGCAGTGATATTGACCCTGGCCTGAATATCATGCCACGCCATCATCGAGTCGGGCTGCAGTGCAATGATTACCGCAGAAGTATCAGCGCGGGATATCACCTGGACTTTTTCCGCACGTCGTTCGCAACCGCGATCGCCTTCGCGACACATCAGTTCGACGTGCGCGTCGACCAGCTGGGTCGGGCCGCCTTGTATGACAATTTCACCGATGGCGGCTTCCACCCGTACTGCCGCACGCGGTGGCACCTGGATTTGCGCGGTATGCGTGCCCACGTTAACCAGCGGGCCGTTACTGGCACAACCCGACAGCAGTGCGATGGCAACGACGACCAGTGGGTATTTCATCTTTATGTCCACGGTGGAAAGACGACAGTTTACTCTGCTGCGCGCAGCCTGAGGTGCAGGTTGACCCGATACCTGCTTTTACCAGCCCTTACCGCTGCCCGGCCAGCCCCGGAAAGGGGACTGTTCGGTGTTACAGGAGCTGGATGAGGCTGTAGATGGCCAGCCCGGCAAAGCCGCCGACCAGCGTACCGTTGATACGAATGAACTGCAGGTCCCGGCCGACGTACAGCTCGACGCGGCGCGCGGTGACTGAAGGGTCCCAGGCGCTGACGGTTTCCGAGATTATGCTGGCGATGTCGCCGCGGTATTGCTCGACCAGGTACGCGAGGGCATCGCGCGCCCAGCGATTGAGTTCTTCGCTCAGCCTGGGGTCGTCGCGGAAAGTCCCGCCTATACGCGTCAGCGCATCCGACAGCCGCTGTACCAGTGCAGAATCCTCCATGTCTGACTGCTCGCGCAGGTAGGTCGCGATGTGTGTCCATACATCAGCCAGGTACTGCTGCACCACGGGGTGCTCGAGCAGTTCTTCCTTGAGCGCTTCGCCGCGGGCAATAATCTCAGGGTCTTGTTTGAGCTGCTCGATGAACTGGCGGGTGGCGACATTAAACTGGATGCGTGCCGGGTGCTCTTCGTCGGTGCCGACGTTTTCCAGCGTGCTCTCGATTTCATTGACGATCTTGTCGTAGATTTCTTCGTCGACGAAATCCGGCACCCACCACGGGCTCTCCGTGGCAATCTTCAGGCGGATGGCGAAGCGGTTTTCCTCCAGCTGCTGGCGTGCCGCGGCAACCGCCGTGTCCATCAGCTGTTGATGATGATCAGAGGTAACCAGCAGGTCGAGCACGCGGCCAATCAGCGGCGTAACGGTGGTATCACTGAGGCTGCGCTGCAGATTGCGCCTTACCATATCGCGCAGCGGCCCCGTGTCGACGGTGTCGAGCAGCCAGCGCGCGATGCCGGCAATGTCGCTGGCGATCTTGCGGGCGTTGTCCGGCTGCGAAGCCCAGCGACTGATGGTGCCGGCAAAATCCGTTGCCTCCAGTCGTGGCCGCAGCGCGTTAGGGGTTAGAAAATTGCGTCGCACGAAGTTTGCCAGGCTCTCGCCAAGCCGGTCTTTCTGCCGCGGGATGATCGCGGTGTGCGGAATCGGTATGCCCATCGGGTGTCTGAACAGGGCGGTTACAGCAAACCAGTCGGCGAGTGCACCGACCATCGATGCTTCGGCGAACGCGCGGACATAACCGAGCAGCGGCCAGCGGTGCATATAAAGGTGCGCCAACACGAACACGACCGCCATAAAAAGCAGCAACCCGGTCGCGAGCATTTTCATGCGGCGCAGGCGCCGTTCCTGTTCGGCTTCAATAGCAGCGGTGGGCGCTGCCGGTTCCACGCTCATGTCAGTGCCAGGCCGGGCTGAGCTCGTGTACGGCTTCAAGCAGCGCCGCCAGGTGTGCCGGGTCAACACCGGGGTGAATGCCGTGGCCAAGATTGAACACGTGGCCGCTGCCTTTGCCAAAGCTTTCCAGGGCATCGGCCACGGCTGTGCGGATACGTTCGGGCTGCGCATACAGCACACACGGATCGAGGTTGCCCTGTAGCGCTACTTTGTCGCCGACGCGGGCGCGTGCGTCGGCCAGGTCGGTGGTCCAGTCCAGTCCCAGCGCAGCGGCACCGGTTTCAGCCATCGACTCGAGCCATGCACCGCCGTTTTTGGTGAACAGCACGACCGGTACGTCATTACCGGACAGTTCATCAACGATGGACTGCATGTAACGCAGGGAGAATTCGCGGTACCCGGCCGGCGTCAGTGTGCCGCCCCAGGTGTCGAATACCATCAGGGCATCGGCGCCGGCCTCGACTTGCGCGGCAAGATACTTCGCGGTCGCTTTTGCCAGCAGCTCGAGCAGCTCGTGCAGGGCGGCCGGTTCGGCATAAAGCATGCCGCGGATGTGCGAAAAAGTCTTGCTGGCGCCGCCTTCGACCATGTAGGTAGCTACGGTCCACGGGCTACCGGCAAAACCGATCAACGGCAGCCGATTGCCCAGTTCGGCACGCACTGTGGCAACCGCGTCCATCACGTAGCGCAGGTCGCTGCCGGGGTCGGGCACGTGCAGTGTTCGCACATCACGCAGCGAACGCACGGGTTTTTCGAACTGCGGGCCCTCACCACTGGCGAAATACAGGCCACGGCCCATCGCATCGGGGATGGTGAGGATATCGGAGAACACGATTGCGGCATCGAGCTGTGGAAAGCGGCGCAGTGGCTGCATGGTGACTTCGCAGGCCAGTTCCGGTGTTTTGCACAGCGTGAGGAAATCGCCGGCCTGGGTACGTACCGCGCGGTATTCGGGCAGGTAACGGCCAGCCTGGCGCATTATCCATACTGGCGTACGATCGACGTCTTCACGCCGAAGCGCGCGGATCAGGCGATCGTTTTCCAGTCGTCTGCTCATGAAAATGTCTCCGCAATGGTCTGCTGGATTGCCGCGGCGGCCGCTGCCGGGTCTTTGGCGTCGCGTACAGGCCGGCCCATAACAATGTAATCGGCGCCGTTACGAAACGCCCGGGCGACATCGACGACGCGCTTCTGGTCGTCGGTCGGGCGGTTTTCCACGGGGCGAATGCCAGGAGTCACCACCATCAGCTCGTGATTTACGTTTTCGCGCAGGGCCGGCGCTTCCAGCCCGGAGGAAATTACCCCGTCACAGCCGGCCTGCAGCGCGCGCCGTGCGCGTGACAGCACCAGCTGCTCGACATCGCAGTCGAAGCCGAGGTCGTCGAGGTCACCACGATCGAGGCTGGTCAGCACCGTTACGCCGAGAATTTTCATGGCGCCCTTCTCGGCGCCGGCCGCCTCCATGATCGCCTGGTTGCCATGGACCGTCAGGAAGTGCGCGCCGCGGTTGCGCAGCCCGCGTACCGCTGCAGCCACCGTGGCGGGTACATCAAACAGCTTGAGATCCGCGAACACTTTCTTGTCGCGCGCCAGCAACCAGTCCATTACCTCGAAGTAGTCGCCGGACGTCATCAGTTCCAGCCCGATCTTGTAAAAGCTGACGCTGTCGCCCAGCGCTATCGCCAGCTCCTTGGCGGCACCGGCATCGGGCACGTCGAGCGCAAAAATCAGACGCTCGTGCACCGGTATATCTTTGTGTAGAAAGTCATTCATCGTATAGGGGTCAGACCGAGATTCTTTGTGACATTTGTGCCTGCAGTTGCCGGCTGACCCATTGTAGCGGTTCGAATGTCACAAAGAATCTCGGTCTGACACCTATTTCACTATTTCACGTCCGCCGTGGCGGTCCAGTTTATTGTAGCGGTTCAAATCACACAAAGAATCCGGTCAGACCCCTATTTAAACAGGCGGGTGTGGACGCCAATAGCGTAGCGGTCGGTCATGCCTGCGATGTAGTCAGCCACGACTCGGGCGCGGGCGCTGTCCGATACGGCGTTGCTGGCGCTGGCAGCGTGTTCGCGCGGCAGCAGGCCAGGGTTGCCGAAAAAAGCATCGAAAAGCGCATGAATAATACCGCGTGCTTTTTCGGTCATCTGCAGCACTTCATGGTGACGATAGAGCTCGTCGCGCAGAAAGGCTTTTAGGTCCAGGTGCCTGCCGCGGACGGCGTCGCTGAAGCCGATCAGCGTTGTGCCGTGGCCCCGGATATCGTCAATACTCGCCGGCCCTGCCGCCTCGATGTGCTGGCGGCTGTCAAAAATCACGTCGTTGACGACCTCGGCAATCATCCGGCGCACGGTTTCATGGATCTGACGGCGGTCCTGCAGGTTGGGGTGCAGTTCGCGCACCGTATCGTTGTGGTCGCAAAACAGCGGCACAGCGCGCAGCTGTTCCACGGTCAGCAGGCCGGAGCGCAGCCCGTCATCGACGTCGTGGTTGTTGTAGGCGATTTCATCAGCGATGTTGGCAAGCTGTGCTTCCAGCGACGGCTGGGTGCGCTCGAGAAAGCGCCGGCCAAGTTCGCCCAGCTCGCGGGCGTTGCGCGCGGAGCAGTGCTTGAGGATCCCCTCGCGCGCCTCGAAGGTGAGATTGAGCCCGGGAAAGTCGGCGTATTTTTCTTCCAGCTCGTCGACCACTCGCAGCGACTGCAGATTGTGCTCAAAGCCACCGTGGTCGCCCATACATTTGTTCAATGCCTCCTGGCCGGCATGGCCAAACGGCGTGTGGCCAAGATCGTGTGCCAGGCAAATAGTCTCGGTCAGATCTTCGTTGAGGCGCAGCGCACGGGCGATACTGCGCCCGATCTGGCTTACTTCAAGCGAGTGCGTCAACCGTGTCCGGTACAGGTCACCCTCGTGATTAACAAATACCTGTGTCTTGTACTCCAGCCGGCGAAACGCTGTCGAGTGCACGATACGGTCACGGTCACGCTGGAACGGGCTGCGCGTGTGCGCTGCCGTCTCGTCGTAGCGCCGCCCGAGCGAGTTGGCCTCGGTCACGGCGAAAACTGCCGGGCCGCTGGCCGGGTTCCAGTCGAATTCCGTGCTCACAGGTGGGCCCCGCGCAGCACTTCGTCGAGCTTGTCGTGGTCCACCGCGCTGTGCAGATGGGCATTACCGATGTCTTTCAGCAGGACGAAACGCAGCTTGCCGGCAGCGGATTTCTTGTCCATCCGCATCCAGCCGCGCCAGTGTTCCGGATCCATCTGCGGTGCCGCCACCGGCAGTCCGGCTTTTGCTACCAGCGCGCGGGTACGTTCGACCGTCTCGTATTCCACCTGGCCAAGCTGGTACGACAGTTTCGCCGCCAGCACCAGGCCGACAGCCACGGCTTCGCCGTGCAGCCAGGAAAATGCCGTATCGCACTCTATGGCGTGGGCGAATGTATGGCCGAGGTTCAGCAAAGCGCGAGGACCCTGTTCGCGCTCGTCGCGGGAGACGATGTCGGATTTTATTTCGCAGCAGCGCGTTATTGCGTGGCTGAGCGCCGCCGGCTGCTGCGCCAGCAGGTCGTCCATGTGCTGCTCCAGCCAGGAGAAGAATTCTGCATCTGCAATCAACGCATGCTTGATTACTTCGGCCAGTCCGGAGCGAAACTGACGCTGGTCCAGGCTGCGCAGCGACTGAGTGTCGCTGATTACGCAGCGCGGCTGGTGAAAAGCGCCAATCAGGTTTTTCCCACGCTCGTGGTTAACCGCAGTCTTGCCACCTACGGACGCATCGACCTGGGCCAGCAGGGTTGTCGGCACCTGGATGAAATTCACACCGCGCAGGTATATCGCTGCCGCCAGCCCGGTCATGTCGCCGATTACCCCGCCACCCAGTGCGATCAATGTGGCATCACGGCCACAGGCGCACAGCGTGAGCGTGTCGATAATATGCATCACCGCGTCCATGCTTTTGTGCGCTTCGCCGTCGGGCAGCACAACAGCGTCGGTGAGGTGGTCGCCGATAGTTGTCTGCAGCGCGGTGAGGTAAAGCGGCGCGACCCGCGAGTCGGTCACCACCACGTTGGTTGGGCCGAGAAATGGAACGAACAGGTCGCGGCTGGTGAGAACATCAGCCCCGATGTGGATCGGATAGGACTGCTCACCCAGGTTGACAGTTAATGAGTGCATTGCCGAAACGAGTTTACCGAAAGGGGTCAGGTCTTCCCATTATTCATTTTTCGGAATGAGCAAAGGGAAGACAGGAACCCTTGGGCCTGCCCCCTATGGGCCTGATAAATGACGGTGAATTTCGCGGGCAACGGACTTGACGTAGCGGCGGTCGGTGCAAATCTGCAGGTGCGCGAGTTCCTCGTAAAGCGGCCCGCGAATTTCCATCAGTTCCTCCAGCCGCGCACGCGGGTCGTCGTCGTGCAGCAATGGGCGGTTTTTGCTGCTCCGGGTCCGCTCGTACTGCTGGTCCAGCGAGGTCTTGAGGTAGACCAGATAGCCACGCTGGCGCAGGACCTGGCGATTGGGCTCGGCCAGTACGGCACCGCCACCGGTTGCAACAACTACGTTTTCGCGCCGGGTCAGTTCATCGAGGGCGGTGGTCTCGCGGTGACGAAAGCCGGCTTCGCCTTCCTTGTCAAAGATCAGCGGTATGTCTACACCGGTGCGCTGCTCGATGTAGTGGTCGACATCGACGAATTCATAGTCGAGCAGGCCTGCCAGGCGGCGGCCAACCGCGGTCTTGCCGGCGCCGGGCGGACCAATCAGGAAAATGCGTTGTGGAGCAGTCATCGTAGAGACAGTTTAACGGGATTAATGCACTGGCCGCGGTTTTTCGACACCCGAAGTTTAAAGCTGTGTTCTGTCCGGAACAAAAAAGGCCAGACTCTGCTGAGCCTGGCCTTTCACTGATCAATTCAGTGAGCGCTAGAAATCCTGAGCGCAGTTGTCCGCGTAGCCCCACGGGCTGGCCCGGAAAATGCTCGTGTCGAACGGCGACGGAAGTATGGGATCAGGCGGCTTCAGCAGGCCGGGCGGCGCCACGTCCGGCTGTACGTCGTCCGCGGTAACGTCGAGAACGAAGGTTAGATCCTCGGCGTTCTCGCTGCCGCCAACGCTGACCTGAGCGCGCAATTGGACCTCGGTCCAGGCGCCGTAGATCTTGGCGTAACGCAGCGTTGCCAGGAACTTGCCCTCGGCATCGGTCACCTGGTCGCCGCCGACCACTTCGACCACGTTGCCGGCCTCAATAGTTTCATTGTTGTTTTCGTCGATTTCGTCGGGATCGAGCAGGCCGTTGCCGTTCAGATCCTCATCGTCGCAGGTTGCCCTGACCAGCGGAGCCCAGGGCTCGGCGGGAGCCGGTTGTACCCAAATGCCTTTGGAGTATCGCACCGAGCGAATATCCAGCTGTACGTTGGCGTCCGGTACACCATTACCCTCTGAGTCGGTCACGATCACAAGATAAGGGACCTCATACGCAGTGGTATCGGTTGACTCGGCCAGTTCGTTACCGGTTCCGATGGCAACGAAAAGCTCGCGTCGCGCAACGGTGATATTGATGGCGTCTGATATCGATGGATCGGACTCAATAAATGCCGATACCGTCACGCCCTGTGCGCCACTTAGCACGTCGCTGGCCGTGTAGAAGGTCTGTGCGCGGCCCTGGCTGTCGGTGTCTGCCGAACCAACTGACAGCTCGCCGCCCGTGATATCCAGCAGCGTGAAAGCGACGGTGGCGTTCTTCACCCGGTTGTTGTCCACGTCGCGTACCGTCGCAGTGACGGTAGCCTGATTGTTTGGCGCGATGGTAAACGGGTCGGCCTGAACTTCGATCGTCGCAGGTGTGGTCGCTATGAATTCGATCGGCAGCTGGGTGGTGGGTCCACCGTCGGCATCTGCAGTAATAACTGCCGGACCAGCGTTGTTCGCGAGCACCCGGATAGTCGCCGAACCGTCGGCGAGCGTTGTGATAATTGGCGGTCCGGCCAGCGGCACACCGCCGGCATCAACGAAAATACCGCGGGTGGTTGCGAAGCTGACGCTTTCGCCTGCCTGCGGCACACCGTTTTTCAGCCATATCACGGTGACAACGCGGATAGAGTTGAGCACGATTTCCGCATTGTTCGCCGGGGTACTGAAAGCGAAGCTGTCGTCAGAAACCGTCAGCACACGACTGGCCGAGAGCCCCAGGCCTGTGGCGGTAAGGGTGTCCTGGCCGCCATTGGAGGCAGTCACATCAACCTGCGCCTGACCGGAAACATCCGTGGTCAAAGTTGTGGCTGCGAGAGTATTGCCGTTGGACGAGCTGATACTGATCGTTTCGCCCGGTATACCCGAACCGGCGCCGTCGACCAGCACGATCGTGTAGGTTGCGGTATCGCCCTGCACCAGGCTGTCCGGACCGGAAATACTCAGCTGCGAACCGGCAACTGCCACGGAAACCGCACCTGCCAGAGTGCCGGCGGTGGCGGTAACTGTAATGTCACGGTTGGTGGGGTCACCGGCGGTGGTCAGCGAAGCGGAAGCAACACCAGTGGTGTCTGTGACGGACTGGTTTACAACGATGCCGCCGGAGGTCGCCGAAAATGCTACGTCGACACCCTCGACAAAGTTGTTGTTGCTGTCCTTGACGAACACGGTAATCGTCGCCGGGATACCGCCGTCCGACGGGATCTGCGGGTTGTTGGTGATTACCTCAACGCTGGAGATAACGGGGCCGCCACCCGGCGTTCCCGGTGGGGGCGTGTTTATCCCGCTACCGGTGAGACTGTCGTCATCGCCGCCGCAACTGGCGAGCGCAATCGCCGTCAGGCACAGGGCAGTGATCAGTTTTCGCATTTGTACAATCCTCTGCTGGGACGCCGCCGGGCGTCTCGATTAGTTGAGATTCGCGCCGTCCTTCAAGATACGCGGAGTGACAAAAATCAGCAGCTCCGCTTTGTTGTTGATCCGCTGTGTCTGGCGGAACAGGTTACCGACCACCGGGATATCGCCCAGCACCGGCACCTTGGTATTGGTTTCGCGTATTTCGGTTTCATAGATACCGCCGAGCACGACAGTTTCGCCATCATCCACCAGGACCTGGGTGACTACTTCGCGAGTATCGATACTTGGCACAAGACCGCCGTTAGCGCTTGGCACGACTTCACCAACGTTGTCCTTGCTAACCTGCAGGTCCATGATGATGCGGTCGTCCGGCGTGATCAGCGGTGTTACCACCAGCTGCAGCACGGCCTCTTTGAACTGTGTGGCCGTGGCGCCGCTGGCCGAGGCCTCCTGAAATGGAATCTCCACACCCTGTTTGATGCGTGCTTCCTGCTGGTTGGCCGTGATGACCCGCGGTGTCGAGACGATTTCGCCACGGCCTTCCGACTGCAGCGCCGACAGCTCGAGGTCGAGCAGGTAGTCGGAATCGAGGATCGCCAGCGCCACGCTGCCCACCGGTGAGCCGCTTGGCGCGTTGATGTTAAAGCGGTCATCAATGTTGGGCAGTGTTACCGGGAAGGGTGAGCCGGTTGTCGTCAGGTTATCGACTGCCGAGCTGACAATGACGTCGGAGCCGGCCGACGAGCCGGTGACAGAAATCAGCCCGTCCGAGCTGTTGTCGGAAATGCCTGTGTAACCCATGCGCACGCCCAGCTCGCGGCTGAAGTCGTCGTTGACCACGACGATGCGTGACTCAATCAGAACCTGGCGTACCGGAACGTCCAGCGTCTGCACCAGGCGGCGAATTTCTGCCAGCTTGTCTGCGGTGTCCTGCACCAGCAAGGTATTGGTGCGCTCGTCGATGGCGACGCTGCCACGCTCTGACAGCAGCGACTGCGTGTCAGCCGTGGACTGGATCAGGGTCGCCAGTTCAGATGCCTTGGCGTAGTTTACCTGGATGAACTCGGATCGCAGCGGGGCGAGCTCTTCAAACTGCTTGAGCTTTTCCAGCTCGGCGCGTTCGCGATTGGCAAGTTCGGCTGCTGGCGCAATGATCACAACATTGTCGCGCTGACGCATGTCGAGGCCCTTGGTCTCGAGAATAATGTCGAGCGCCTGGTCCCACGGCACATTCTGCAAGCGCAGCGTGACGTTACCGGTCACCGTGTCGCTGACGACCACGTTCATGCCGCTGACATCGGCCAGCAGCTGCAGCACCGCGCGGGTGTCGATGTCCTGGAAATTAAGCGTCAGACGTTCGCCTTCGTAGTCCTTGTTTTGCTGCTCTTCGAAGAGGTCCGCCGCAGTAGGTATATAGGGTTTCAGCTCGACGGTGAACAGGTTGTCGGACTGGTATGCAACCTGCTCGTAGGCGCCACTGGCTGCGACCACCAGGCGGGCATTGCTGTCGGCCTGACGTGCATCGACGGTGCTTACCGGAGTTGCGAAATCCAGCACATCCATCCGGCGCCGGAATTCGGCCGGCAACCGCGTGTTCTTGAAGTCGACGATGACGGTGTTGCCCTGCTCACGCAGATCAACCACCGTGCGCGGATCGCTCAGCGTCACGATGACGCGACCCGAGCCGTCATTCCCGCGGCGGAAATCGACCGCCTGGATGCTGCGTTCGCCCGGTAACGTGGGCGTGCTGGCCATGCTGGTTGTCGTGGACGTTCCGGGGCCAAAGGCTGGCGCCGCTTCGGCGTACTGCGGCGCAGTTGCCAGCGTCACGAAAATGGAATTCCCTTCGACACGCGTCTCGTACGGCACCAGCGAATCAAGGTTCAGTACGATGCGCGTACGGCCACTGGCCTCGGCAGCCAGGATGGTACGCAGCGAACCGATGTCGACGTCCTTGCGCCGGCTGGGCAATGCCAGGCCGGTGTCTGGCAGATCCAGCGAGATACGCGCGGGGCGGTCGATGGTAAAGCTCAGGGGTTCTGGTGCCGGGCCGCTGAGGCGCAGCTGCAGCTGCAGCTGCTGGCCGGGCAGCGTCTGTACGTCGATTTCCTGCAGCATATTGCCAGGCGCATCAGCCGACCAGGCAGTAGCCATGAATAAGCTCAACAACAGGCCGGCCAGCCCCGAAAGGCGCCAGTGCCACAGCGGATCCCCCTGTTTAAATTCGCTGGGCGTATTGGTCCACGTCATCACTAGAACTCCCGGTTAGTCGCTAAGTGCAACGGCAGCGGGGCGCTCAATATAGCCACCCAGCCCGTCACTGATGATTTCAATGAGTTTTATTTCCGAGTCAGAGATTTCTATGACCCGTCCTTCGCTCTGTCCCATGTGGTTGCCGACGCGAACCCGATGCAGCAGGCCATCGGACGTCTTGACCAGGGCGTAGTCGCTGCCGCTCAGGTTGATCGTGCCCACCATGCGCAGCGTGTCGAGCGGGAACTGCTCGAGAAATTCGCGCGCCCTGGCCTGGTCCGGCCTGATCGAGCTGGCAGAAGTAGTTGTCGGGCGATCTTCGATCGCAGGCATGAACGGCGACCGCATGTCACTCGCCGAATAAACGAATGTCTCGTACGGCTTGATCTGCGGCAGCGGTTCGATACGGCCACCCCCGCGGGCATGCACTTCGCCGATGTACTGCTCGAGATCGGAAACATCCTTGGCGCAACCGCCCAGGGCCACCAGCGCAACGCCTGCAATAACAAATGAGCGCTTCATCGCTGTGCCCCCGCGGTGCCGCCTTCATCGTCCTCGAGATAGCGGTAGGTTTTTGCCGTCAGGTCCAGCACCAGGTCGGAGTCATTGTCGTTGCTGGTACGTTTAATTTCGATATCGTGCAGGGTCACGATGCGCGGCAGCGCCGCCACACCACTGACGAATGCCGCCAGCTCGTGAAACGAACCGCGCAGCCGGATACGAATCGGCAGCTCAGCGTAAAAATCCTGCTGCACCTCGCCGGCCGGCTGGAATAACTCCTCGTCCAGACCCGCCGCCAGACCGGTCTGCGAAATATCTACCAGCAGGCTGGGTACCTCGGTGCGGTTTGGTAGCTGGCGCAGCATGGCGCCAAACGAGCCTTCCATCTGGTTGAGCTGCTCGGTATAGGCTTCCAGGTTGACCGCTTTGCGTTGCTTGGTCTCGAACGTCGTACGCAGGGTTTGTTCTTCCTGCTGTACCCGCTCCAGTTGTGGCAGCTGGCCTTTTACGACGAAATAGTAAACACCACCGCCGACCACCAGGATGAAAAGCAGACCGATAAAAAGCGAGCGAAACAGCAGCGGCCAGCGGCCGATGTCATTGAAGTCGAGCGACTGGAGTTGTTCGAGGAAGTTCATGAGTCGTCTTCCTCCTCCACTTTGCGCGGGTTGGTCTGCTCGGCAAAAATTGTGAACTCACTGCTGCGGGACGGCCCGGTGTCTTTCGTTTCAACAACGTCGAGTCCGGGATCAGTCAGCCATGCCGAGCGGTCGATGTTGCGCATGTACGCCGATACGCGCGTGCTCGACTGCGCTTTACCGCGCAGCGTAATGCGTTTACCGGCTTGCTTTACCAGGTCGAGATGCACGCCGTCGGGAAGAGTGCGGGCAAGCTCGTCAAACAGGTGCACAACCTCGGGCCGGCTGCGCTGCAGCTGCTCGATAATCTGCATGCGTGCCAGCAGCCGCTCCTTCTTGCTTTCCAGATCCCGGATTTCGCCAATCTGCTCGTCGAGCCTTTTGATCTCGGCTTTGAGCATGTCGTTCCGGTTTACCTGGTGCTCGATCTGGCCGTTGACCATGCTCTTGGCGCCAAAGACCGCAGCGGCACCGATCAGTACCGCACCGGCGGCAGCGACGGCAAAGTTGCGTTGGCGCTCTTTGCGTAACTCTTCGCGCCATGGAAGTAGATTAATACGAGGCATTTCAGTCGAAACTCCGCAACGCCAGGCCACAGGCAGTGAGTAACGCAGTGGCGTCCTTGTGTACGCCGGCGGCCTTGGCTTTCGAGGCAACTTTCATTTTTCCGAGTGGATCACCGATCTCAGTCGGTATACCAACCCTGCTTGCAATGAGGTCGGCCACGCCGGGAATGTTGGCGCAGCCACCGCATATGAGAATGTGTTCCGGTTGTTCGCGGCCGCCGCCTGAAGCCAGGTAAAACTGCAGTGAGCGGCTGACCTGCTGGGTCATATCGTCAATGAAAGCATCCAGCACTTCGGGTCCGTAGTTACTCGGTAACCCGCCTTCTTTTTTCGCCCGGCCGGCCTCCTGCAGGCTGAGGCCGTAGGTTCGCATGATCTCTTCGGTGAGCTGTTGGCCGCCGAAAGCAAAGTCACGTGTGTAGATGACCTTAAGATTACGCAGCACACTAAACGACGTGCTGGTGGCGCCAAAATCGATAACCGCGATTGAATGGTCGGCACCTTCGTCCGGCATCTGGTGTTTCATCAGGTAGCAGGCGTTTTCCACCGCAAAAGCTTCAACGTCGACGATGCGGGCGTTAAGACCGGCGGCCTCCACGGCAGCCTGTCGTTGCTCGACGTTTTCAGTACGTGTGGCAACCAGCAGCACGTCCATCATCTCCGGGTCTTTCTCCGAAGCGCCGATGATCTCAAAGTCGTAGCTGACTTCTTCCATCGGGAATGGAATGTACTGGTCCGCCTGCAGTTCGACCTGTCCTTCCAGATCCGTGCCCTGAAACGAGCCTGGCATCTGGATGACTTTGGTAATAGCTGCATCGCCGCTTATAGCGACAGCGGCATCACGTGTCTTTGCACCCGAACGCTTGACAGCAATACGTACCGCCTCACCCACAGCATCAGCGTCGACGATAGCTTTCTCGTTGACCGAATTGAGCGGTGTCGGTTGTGCCGCATAGGATTCCACACGGTAACGCGACCCGCTTTTGCTCAATTCGATGAGCTTTACGGATGAGGTTGTTATGTCAAGCCCGAGTACAGGCCGATTCTTACTCGAGAAGATAGGCATTTTTTCCTTGCGCCGCCGGTAATTGCGAAAGAAAGATAGGCTATAATCTTAAGACTATCAGTCAACTATATAACAATAACAATAAGGGTGGGTTACGAAGTGTGATGTACCGCTCATTAATGAGCATCTCGCCCCGTTTGACCAGTGCCGCTCCGGCCCCTGGGTCCCAGGTCCGAAGTTTTACATAATTGGCCCCACCGTGGCCTTATTCTAGTCAGTTTTCATTGCCGATTGGCGTGATATCGTTCACACCCCGGAGCGACAGTTATGATTCCCTGCAACCCGGATCCGGCCCGGGCACTCTAGTAATGAAGATCCTCCTTAAACTGACCATTCTGGCCGTAGCGCTGGGTTCCGTGGGTATTGCAGCCGGCGTGGCCGGCGTCGTGGGCGCGTACCTGTATGTGGCGCCCGACCTGCCGCCGGTTGACAGCCTGCGAGAGGTCCAGCTGCAGGTACCGCTGCGGGTCTACACCCGCGATGGGCGGCTGATCGCCGAATTCGGAGAAAAACGCCGTACGCCAGTCAGTTACGACGAAGTGCCCGTAATGATGGTGCAGGCGGTGACGGCCGCCGAGGATGACCGTTTCTTCGATCACCCGGGCATCGACTACCAGGGCCTGGTACGCGCCGCCGTCGGCCTGCTGTTGACCGGCGAAAAACGCCAGGGCGGCAGCACGATCACGATGCAGGTGGCGCGCAACTTCTTTCTTACCCGCGAGAAGACTTACCTGCGCAAGATCAAGGAGATTTTCCTGTCCCTGCGAATCGAGCGCGAGTTGAGCAAGCAGGAGATCCTCGAGCTGTATCTCAACAAGATCCTGCTGGGGCATCGGGCCTGGGGAGTGGGCGCCGCGGCCGAGGTCTACTATGGCAAGACCCTGAGGGAGCTCACCCTGGCCGAGACGGCGACCATTGCCGGTCTGCCGAAAGCCCCGTCGTCGGACAACCCGATTACCAGTCCGGAGCGGGCCCGAACCCGTCGCTCATATGTCCTCAGGCGAATGCTCGAGCTTGGCCACATTACGCCAAATGAATTCGCAACCGCCGAAAACGCTCCGATCGCCGCGGTGCTGCACGGTCCAACGGTAGCGCTGGATGCCCCCTATCTGGCCGAGATGGTGCGGGCCGATATGGTGGAGCGTTTTGGTGCCGACGACGCCTATAACTCCGGCTACAAGGTAACAACCAGTATCGACAGCCGGTTGCAGCAGACCGCAGTGGCTGCGTTGCGCAATGCACTGCTCGAATACGACTGGCGGCACGATTATCGCGGCGTAATCGCCGAGGTGGCGTTGCCTGATGGCGATGACCCCGTCGCGTGGACCGACCTGCTGCGCGATTATCCGGCAGCGGGCGGGCTGCAGCCAGCCGTCGTGCTGGCAGCCGACAATGAAGCAGCAAGCGCATTCGTCGCGTCGGTCGGTAAAGTGGGGCTGGCGCCGCGGGCGCTGACCTGGGGTTACAAGGACGAAGAGAAGCTCAAGGAAGGCGAAGAACCGATACCGTTGGCAGTGCCGGCCGAGGTGGTCAGCCGTGGCAACGTCATCTACCTGCGGGCAGTCGATTCAGGCTGGCAGCTGGCGCAGATACCCGATGTGCAGGGTGCATTTGTCTCGGTGTCGCCGCAGGACGGCGCAATCGTCGCACTAACCGGCGGTTTCGATTACTACAGCAGCAAGTTCAATCGTGCAGTCCAGGCGCAGCGCCAGCCGGGCTCGGCTTTCAAGCCTTTTATCTATTCCGCGGCGCTGGAGAATGGTTTCTCAACGGCTACGGTGGTTAACGACGCGCCGGTGGTCTTCGAGGATGCCGCGCTGGAAGATACCTGGCGCCCGGAAAATTACAGCCAGCGTTTTTACGGACCGACGCGGCTGCGCGAGGCTCTGGTGCGGTCACGCAATCTCGTATCGATACGCATACTGCGCGAAATCGGTATCCCCAGTGCGGTCGATTTTCTTACCGGGATGGGTTTTGAGCCCGAGCGCCTGCCGCGTGATTTGTCGCTCGCGTTGGGAAGCATCACGCTGTCACCACTGGAGCTGGCCACCGAATACAGTACTTTCGCCAACAGCGGCCACCGTGTTGCGCCCTATTACATCGATCGCATCGAAGCGGCAGACGGCACGGAGTTGTTCCGCGCCGATCCGCAGGTGGTTTGCGCCGAATGCGAAGTGATCGAGGATTTTTCCGCGCTGCCCGACGGCGCGGCGGATGAGTGCCGGGTGCCCGAGCCTTATGTGCTTGCGGGGCAGCTTGCCCCTCGGGTGCTTGACGAAGACACGGCCTGGCTGATCGTCGATATGATGCGTGACGTGGTGCGGCGCGGGACCGCATCGAGGGCGCGCGAACTTGGCCGCAGCGACATCGCAGGCAAGACTGGCACCACCAATGATTTTCGCGATGCCTGGTTCAGTGGCTTCAACGACCGGCTGGTGGCAACCGTCTGGGTTGGCTTTGACCAGGAGCGGCCACTCGGCGCGGCAGAGGCCGGCGCCACCGCTGCCCTGCCGGCCTGGATCGACTACATGAAGGTAGCGCTGGACGGCGTGGAGGAGCGCGACCACATCGCGCCGCCCGGCCTGATCCGGGTGAAAATATCGCCTGAATCAGGTCTGCTGGCACGCGCTGACGACGGCAGCGCGATCTTTGAGTTGTTCAGGCTCGACGAGATTCCGGAGCAGGAGTTCGAGGAACCGGTGGACCTGTTCAACCTCGAAGTGGAGGCCGATACGGAAGAAGAAGACGCAACCACCCAGCCACTGTTCTGAAAAGGGTCAGCATGCCGCGACGTACACCGGGTCGGTCGGACAACCTGCGCAGGCTGGTCGCCCTCGAGGCTGCGCGTCTGATGTCTGAACAGGGCATCGATGATTTCTACCTTGCCAAGCGCAAGGCTGCCGATCGCCTGGGGGTGAGTGACAAGGGCAGCCTGCCACGCAACTCCGAAATAGAAGCAGCAATGGTAGAGAACCAGCGGCTGTTCGATGCGGAAAAGCACGCCGGCCGCCTGCGCGACTACCGCAGTGCTGCCCGCGATGCCCTGCATTTTTTTGCTGACTTCAATCCGCACGCGGCCGGTGCAGTTCTCAGTGGCGCCGTAGCGCCGGGTGCGGATCTGGAGATACATCTTTTCGCCGATACCGTCGAGGCAGTGATCCTGCGGCTGGTCGAGAACAACATTCCCTATCGGCTGGTTGAGCGGCGAGTGCGTACCGCCGGCAACGGGCATGTGCGCTACCCGGCATGCCGCTTTGTTGCCAGCGACATCCCGGTGTTGGCCATGGTATTTCCCACCGACGGCGTACGCGAGGCGCCGCTGAGTCCGGTTGACGGTCGGCCGATGCGTCGCGCCCGCCTGGCCGATCTAGCTAGCGAATGATCTTTATCCGGGCACCGGGCTCCGGTTCGCCGTCGGGATAGACACCGTTGAGTAACCGCAGCAGCGCCAGTGGCTGGCTGCCCGCCGCGGCGTTGCTGTAATCGGCCAGGCTGCTGCCCGCCGGCAGCTGGATAACCTGTATCGCCAGCGGCTGGGCCTGCTCAAGCTCGGCGCCGCTGAGCGGGCGCATGCTTTCGATGATGGCGTCAAATGATCGGTCGTAGCGCCGTTGCCGGTCCGAGTCACGGGTGACGCCATGAAAGGTGTAAGCATTGTCGCCGTGGAAAATCACCGCCGCGCGCCCGGTACGCAACCCGAACGGTGAGCGCATCTCCCTGGCGGTCGCGATGAATGCCGGCAGGCCGTTGATCTCAAGCTGGCGCGCACTTTGCCACTTCGACATTCCGGTAACTTTTTGCAGAAACTTTTCCACCGGGATCTTGCGACGCTTTCGGTGCGTGCGGTCAGTGAGCTGGATTTGCATCATTGCGTCATCGTTTGCCGCCCAGGCTACCAGCCGGTCGGGCAGGTTATCGATGCGCCAGCCGTCTGGCACCGAAATGGCAAAATTCAGATCAACGTGCAGGAAGTCACTGCCGCGCACGACACCCTGCGATTTGCTGCCAGACCACGCCAGACCATCGATACGCTGCAGGAACTCGGCCTGACCGTCGCTGCGCAGATCTCCGCTGTCAGCCGCCTCGCCGGCCAGTTCACGCAGCCGCCGGTCGGCGTCGGGGTGCGAAGCAAGCATCGCGTGGTACGGATTACCGCGAGCTTCATTATTATCATCGTCGGCAGCATCGTACTGTCTGCGGGCCTTCAGTATTTCCAGAACTTCCAGCATCGCGGCGGGGTTGTAGCCTGCGTCGCGCGCCATCCTGGCGCCCTGCTCGTCAGCCTCCAGTTCCATCTCGCGGCCGTAACCGCGCACCAGGCCGGCCCCGAACAGCTGGCTGAGATTGAAGCCGCTTTCCGGCCGGCTGATCGATTGACTGACTTTACCCACGACACGCGCAGCGGTGTGCTGGCGTGCCGCGTGACGCCCTGTCACGTGGCCTATTTCATGACCCAGTACGGCGGCCAGCTGTGCCTCTGAACCGAGGTGCGCCAGCAGCGCCCGGGTGATGTAGATGTAGCCACCGGGCAGGGCAAAGGCATTGACGCTCTCGTCGTCCAGTATGGTGAAATGCCATGTATAGGCATCACCGCCGGCGTGCGCGGCAACCTCGCTACCGATGCGCTGCACATACTCTGCCAGGCCATTAACGTCGTACTGGCCGTACGTGGCGATAATCTGTTTATGATACTTGCGACCGAGAGCCGCATCGCCATATTCCTCGCCCGCTGACGCTGCTTCTGCCTTGTCGCGTGATTCAGCCCAGCCTGGCGCAGCGACGCAGAGGGTCAATGCGATCAGGCAGGAAAAAATGCGGTGAGAGGAATTTGTCATGTGGGTAGTTTTTCTGGCAACTTTCGCGGCAGATTATCGCATGAAGGTTAAGCGACATCGCATCGCTTGAATAACATCACGGCAGGAATAAACTGACCGCACCACATGACGATTTTTTACGACAAAGTTTTCCATAACCTGTACCCGGGTGACCACACGGTCCGGGCGGCGCGCTGCAATCTGCCGCGGCAATCCTGCTGAGCCGCCTGTTGTCCTTCCTGCGTGTTGTTTTAGTCAATCTGCTCGTACTCGAGTTCCTTGCCGTTGCAGGTGTTTACGCGCTGGGCATAGTCAAGCCGCAGCGCCGGCTGGACCTGTTTCTCGACCAGCAACTGGAAAATGTCGACCAGCAACGGCTCGAGGATTACCTGGCGGGAAGTTTTCACCAGCAGCTCGGCTGGAGTATCCGTCCGGGCACCAGCAGTACGGGTGTCAACAAGGCGGGTAACGAATGGCAGGCGAACTACGATGCCCGCGGCGCAAGAGTCTCGTGCACTGATTCTGCCGACATGTTGATCGCAAGCTACGGGGACTCTTATACCCATGGCGACGAGGTGGCGAACGATGCCACCTGGCAGTGCGTAATGGAGCAACAGCTGGGACAGCGGGTAATCAACTATGGCGTGCCCGGCTACGGCGTGGGTCAGGCCCTGTTACGCATGCAGCAGCACTGGGATGAGGGGCGGATAGCCCCGGTTACGCTTCTGGTCATCTACACCGATGACATGCGCCGCGTGCTGAATAATTACCGGCCCTTCGTCAATCCCAACACGGCGGGCAAGCTGGCTTTCAAACCCGGTTATCGCGCCATTAATGGCCAGGTGGTTTTTCGCCCTAATCCGCTGACGCCCGCTACAGGCACCCCGGACCTGGTGCGGCAGCTGGCACTACGCATTGCCCCGGATGAATTCTGGACGCGGCAATACGTGCGCGTGTTGCCGCGCTTTCCGTATTCCCTGAGCCTGGCGCGCGCCGGGCAGCAGATGTTTGCCAGCGAGGGCGGGCTGGTCGGTTATGCACTGAATGTCTGGGACACTCGCGAGGCACGCGATGTTGCCATGCACCTGTTGGAAAAATTTGCCGCAGATGCGGCGGTGCACGGAACCGAAGCGGCAGTCATGTTCATCCCGCACGTGAACAGTTGGTCTCGTGGCCGGCAACCGGCCGACTATGCGGACTTCGTGGACAAGGTGCTGCGTCCGGCGGGGCTTGATCTGACCATCGTGGATTTCGCTGATGCCCGGTTCGATGAAGCAAAATTCAGCATCGTTCCTTTCAAGGGGCATCCGTCGCCGCAGGGCAACCAGCAGCTGGCGCAATTCATCCTGGCAGGACTGGCGCTGCCGCGCGGCAATCAGTGAGTCGTCAGGAATGCAGCAAGGCGCCGGTCAGGCGCTGGATGACATGCCGTACTTGCGACGGAACTTGTCGACGCGTCCGCCCGAATCCACGATCTTTTGTTTGCCGGTAAAGAACGGGTGGCATTTCGAGCAAACTTCGACGTGCAGATCCTCGCAAAGCGTCGAGCGAGTCTTGAAACTGTTGCCGCAGGAGCATTCCACGGTGATCTGTTCGTACTTGGGATGTATGTCGGCTTTCATGGTTCGAAATGCGTCAGACTGTGTCGAAAGGGCGCGCAGGATAGCCCGGAATGTGCCCCTCAGGCAACCGCCACCGGCAGGCCTCAATTTAATACTTGGCTTTAAGTCAGGACCGTTAATACGATGTATTTCTGCGGTTTTTCCCGGCAGGCCCATCTGTGGATAACTCTGTGGACGGGGCGTTGGCGGCGCAGCCATTTGCGGCGCATTTTGCGAATTATTGTCACATGGGCGAAACCGGATGCGTTGCACTAAGCGCATTTAAATCAGGCGGTTAAGCTTCGTCTCGGGGTAAACGACGGGGCTTTTCTGCGTTATGACAGACGATTTTGCGGGCGTGTGCATAAATTGGCCGGGGCGGTGGTTGTCCACACCCCCTGTTGGTGCACTGCACTAGCCGGTTTTGAGGGCCGGGTCGCGCCCGGCCGGTGGCAGGAACAGCGCCTGGGCATCGTCGAGAAAGCGGCGGCCCAGGGCCGTTGGCCGGCACCATTCAGTGTCGACCTGCAGCAGCTGAGCCGGCTGGCCCTGCATGCGGGAGGCGATCCAGTCCCGGGGCAGCCCGGTGCGCTGCGCAAACAGATGCAGCGGAAACCCGTGACTGAGCCGCAGCGCGTTGAGCAGAAATTCGAATCCGCGCTCCGGCGCACTAACCCGGATTTCGGTCCACTCGCAGCGATCCGTGGCAAGGAGGTAGTGGGCGGGCGAACGCGGTTTGTTGCGGCGCAGGACATCTTTGCCGGTAGTCAGCTTGCCGTGAGCACCCGCGCCAATGCCGAGATAGTCACCGAACAGCCAGTAATTGAGGTTATGCCGGCAGCGCTGGCCGGGCCGTGCCAGCGCCGAGACTTCGTAGTGGCGATAGCCGCGCGCGGCAAACGCTGTGACGCACGAGCGCTGCATGTTCCAGAGGGCTTCGCTGTCGGGCAGCGCCGGCGGATTGCGATGAAATACGGTTCCCGGTTCCAGCGTCAGCTGGTAGTGCGAAACATGACCTGGGTCCAGCTTGCAGGCAATACGGACATCTGCCTCGGCCTGCTGCACGGTCTGGCCGGGGAGGCCATACATCAGGTCAATATTGATGCGGTCAAAACCGACCGCATGAGCAGTTTCGAGCGCAGCATGCGCGGCGGCGCCATCGTGGATGCGGCCGATGGCCTGCAGGCACTGGTCATCAAAGCTCTGCGCGCCAACTGAAAGGCGGTTGACGCCAGCCGCCCGATAGCCGGCAAAGCGCCCGGCGTCGAGCGTGCCGGGATTGGCTTCAAGCGTGACCTCGGCGCCCGGCTGCAGTCGTTCGGCCAGCCGTTCCAGCAGGCGGCCGATATGTTCCGGTGCGATCAGGCTTGGCGTGCCGCCACCGATGAATACCGAGACGATTTCACGACCGGCACTGCGTTCCAGCTCTTCATCAAGGTCACGCAGCAGCCCGTCGACATAGTCCTGTTCATGCAGTTCACCGCGCAAGGGGTGCGAATTGAAGTCGCAATACGGGCACTTGCGCACGCACCACGGGAAATGCACGTATAGCGACAGCGGCGGGGAGGTGAGTTCAGCCGGCATGAAGCGCTTTTGCCAGCTGGTCAAGTGCCCGCGCGCGATGGCTGACACGGTTTTTTTCGGCCGCGCTCATCTGCGCAGCGGTATGGTCGGCCCCGACCGGAACAAACAGCGGGTCATAGCCAAAACCGCCATCACCGGTGGGTTGCTCGGTGATGCTGCCCTCCCAGGTGCCGGCGCAAATCAGCGGCGCCGGGTCGGCGGCGTGACGCAGGTAAACCGCCACGGTGCGATAACGCGCGCCGCGCCGGTTTACGCCATCGAGTTGCTGTAGCAGCTTTTCGTTGTTGCTCTGGTCACTGGCACCGGCACCGCTGAAGCGGGCGGAGTAGATGCCCGGTGCGCCGGCCAGCGCATCGACTTCCAGCCCGGAGTCTTCGCCGATTGCCGGCAGACCGGTGTGGTGGGCAGCGTTGCGCGCCTTGAGGATGGCGTTCTCAACAAAAGTCAGTCCCGTCTCATCGGCCTCCGGCACATCGAGGTCAGCCTGGGCAACCAGCTCGAAAGAGTCACCGAGTAATGCGGCGATCTCACGCAGTTTGCCGCGGTTGTTGCTGGCGACGACGATACGTTTCATCGCTACCGAGCAAGCGCTTCGCGCTGTAGCTGCATCAGCTGATCAATGCCGGTTGCCGCCAGGTCCAGCATTGCGTCGAGCTCGTCGCGGCGAAATGCGTGCCCCTCCGCTGTGCCCTGTACCTCGATAAATGCGGCGGCATCGTTCATCACCACATTGAGGTCGGTTTCAGCATCGGAGTCTTCCGGGTAGTCGAGGTCCAGCACGGGCATGCCCCGGTATATGCCCACCGATACCGCAGCGACCTGGCCATGAAGCGGGTTTTTTACCAGGTTACCCGCACTCATCAGCTTGCCAATGGCCCCGGCGAGTGCGACATAGGCGCCGGTAATCGCAGCCGTGCGCGTGCCGCCGTCAGCCTGGATGACATCGCAGTCCAGCGTGATGGTGCGTTCGCCGAGTGCCTCGAGGTCAATTGCCGCGCGCAGCGAACGGCCAATAAGGCGCTGGATTTCCTGCGTGCGCCCGGACTGTTTGCCACGTGCCGCTTCACGACTCATGCGCGTATTGGTCGAACGCGGCAGCATGCCGTACTCGCCGGTGACCCAGCCCTTGCCGCTGTTGCGCAGGAAAGGTGGTACGCGGTTTTCCACGCTGGCGGTGCAGATGACGCGGGTGTTGCCGAAACAGCACAGGGCGGAGCCCTCGGCATGAGACAGGTAGTCGGGAGTTAGGACTACGTCGCGCAGAGCGTCGTTGGCGCGCCCGCTGGGACGGGAGATGGTGGTTTTCATGGGGGGTCCGGTGTTGCTCAGTCGTTGCCGCGGTAAACGATCACCGCGGCCGTCGTATTATCGCTGCCGGGGGTGTTGTTAGCTACCGCCTGTTCGACCAGTTCCTGCAGTTTTTCCTGGGCATCGAAGTCACCACCGGTGGCAGCGAATGCCGCCGCGATCTCGCGGTCCTTCAGCCCGCCCCAGAAGCCGTCAGAACACAGCAGGAGTATGTCACCAGGTTCGAGCTGGCATGGTTCCGATACGGTGACCGGTGGCTTCGGTCTGTCGCCGCCGAGACATTGTTCGACAAAGCTGCGCATCGGGTGAGTGGCAATCTCTGACTCGTCGATAAGCCCTTCCTGCAGTAACAGCTCCACATGGGTGTGGTCGCGGGTGCGCTCGTGCACCTTGCCGTCGCGCAAATGATAGGCACGCGTGTCGCCAAGATGAGCCCAGTAGGCAAGGTTGTCCTGGATCAGGCAAAGCGCACAGGTTGCTCGCGGTTTTGCATCGAGGTGCTCGTCCCGCCCCAGTCCAACCAGTGCCTCGTGCGCGTCGCCGACAGTGCGGGAAAGGAACCGTTCCGGAAAGGGCAGCGGCTGCTTGCTCTTGCGAAACTTGTCCGACATCGTGGCAATCGCAGTCATCGCGGCTTCTGCGCCGGCCGAATGGCCACCCATGCCGTCGAGCACCATGCCTAAGGTGCTGTGATCGCCAATCAGTATTTCTACGCGGTCCTGGTTCTCTTCGCGGTTACCGATATGGCTGTATTTTGCGATCTCGATCTGCAATCGGGCTTCCGACCGGTTAGTTGTTGCTTTGTTACCTGCGGCAAACACGTTACATTGTGTTGTGGCAGCAGTAAACGACAGATAAGCCGATGATTCGCAGCATGACAGCCTTCGCGCGCCGCTCCCGACGCACCGACTGGGGTGAGATCGTGTGGGAGATTCGCACGGTCAATCACAGATATCTGGAGATGGGCTTTCGCCTGCCGGAAGATCTGCGCTCGATCGAGCCGGGCTGTCGCAAGGCGATTGCCGCCAGCCTGCGGCGCGGCAAGGTGGACTGCTCATTAAAAGTTTACTTTTCGGATACTGCGGCAACGGACCTGCAGCTCAACGAGCCGCTGCTGGACAGCGTGATTGCGCGCACAAATGACGTCGCGAGGAAATTGAAGGACAGCCCGCCGATCAGCCCGCTCAGCCTGATGCGCTGGCCCGGTGTCGTAACCGAGCCGGAACGTGACCTGGGGCCGGTGGAGGAGGCGGCGCTGGCGTTACTGCGTGAGGCGCTGGATTCGCTGAGCCAGTCGCGGGCAGACGAGGGCGGACGCATCCGCACGATGCTGCTGGAACGTTGTGACGGTATTGCCGGGCAGGTGACACAGGTGCGCGCCCGACTGCCGGAGGTGCGGGCACGGATGCGGGACAAGCTGACCACCCGGCTCGGTGAGCTGGCGGTCGAATACGATCGCGATCGTCTCGAGCAGGAGCTGGTCATGCTGGCGCAAAAAATGGACGTTGACGAAGAGCTGGATCGTCTCGAGAGTCATATCGTCGAGACGCGCAATGTGCTCGAACGCGATGATGCCGTGGGTCGCCGGCTTGATTTCCTGATGCAGGAATTCAACCGCGAGGCAAATACGCTCGGGTCCAAGTCGAATGATGCTGAAACAACGCGGGCGGCTGTAGATATAAAGGTGTTGGTCGAGCAGATGCGCGAACAGGTGCAGAATATCGAGTGATGCTGGGTTGGCTGAGAAAACTGTTCGGTGGCAACAGCGGCCGGGACGGCAGGCTGTGGATTATTTCGGCGCCCTCCGGTGCCGGCAAGACGTCGCTCGTGCGCGAGCTGTGTCGGCGCCAGCCGGATCTGGAGATGTCGGTGTCTTACACCACGCGGCAGCGGCGGCCGAATGAAAAAGACGGTCACGATTATCATTTTGTCGATCGGCAGGCGTTTGACAGGATGGTCGCGGATGGTGCGTTCCTCGAGCACGCCGAGGTATTCGGCAACTTCTATGCAACCGGTCGGGCCGATGTGCAGGCGATTCTCGGGCAGGGGCGCAACGTGATCCTGGAGATCGACTGGCAGGGCGCGCGCCAGGCACGTGCCGCCATGCCCGGGGCCGGGTCGATATTTATCCTGCCGCCGTCGTTTGCCGAGCTGGAGCGTCGCCTGCGCGGGCGCGGCTCGGACAGCGAGGAGGTGATCCAGCGACGGCTGGCCGAGGCCCGCGACGACATGTCTCACTGGCATGAGTTTTCGTATGTCGTTATCAATGACGACTTTTCTGCGGCGGCCGATGCCCTGGAGGCGATCCTGGCCCGCCGCGGCGAGGCCTGCCGCACCACGGATCCGGGCCTGCGGGAAAAGGTGACCGGGCTTCTGGCCTGAGGGCCCGATTTTGATAGACTGAGCGCTCGCCCGCGCAAAGCGGATCACGGTTGGACAGGTAACACAATGGCACGCATTACAGTTGAGGATTGCCTCAAGCGCATCCCGAATCTCTTCGATCTGGTGCTGACTGCGGCGAAGCGCTCGCGGCGGCTGGCAAACGGCGCCGAAGCCATGGTCGAGTGGGAGAACGACAAGCCCACGGTAGTCTCCCTGCGCGAGATCGCCGAGGGTCATGTCAACAGCGACATCCTCGAGGAAAGCGACCAACAACAGCTGCTCGAATCGGTGTTCGAGGACGAACCGAAAGAAAAAGCAGAAGGCAGCGAGGAGCAACCGCAGGCACCGGCCGAGACCCAGATCATCCCGCCCACAGCGACGCCGCTCGACTAGCCCGGCAGTGATCGCGCCCGGGCGACACAAGCAGCCACGAGCATGTCGACCGCGGCATCGATCCTGAGTCGCCTGCCGCGCGGTAAGCAATTTGCCGATATAAAGGAATTGCTTGCGCGGCTGCAGGAGTACCTGCCCGAAGAGCAAATCAACACCGTTTACGACGCTTACAGCTTCGGCGCCGAGGCGCACGAAGGACAAAAGCGCCTGTCCGGTGAACCGTATATCACCCATCCTGTTGCTGTCGCCGGCATCCTCGCCGAGCTGCGCATGGACTACCAGAGCCTGTGCGCTGCGTTGTTACACGACGTAATCGAAGATACCGGCACTGACAAGCAGGTAATTGCCGAGCGTTTCGGCGATGACGTGGCCGAGATTGTTGACGCCGTCAGCAAGCTGGACCAGCTAAGGTTCAAGAGCAAGGCCGAGGCGCAGGCTGAAAGTTTTCGCAAGATGCTGCTGGCAGTTGCCAAAGACATTCGCGTGATCCTGGTAAAACTGGCAGACCGGCTGCACAACATGCGCACCCTGGACGTTCTGCCGCAGGAGAAGCGCGGACGTATTGCGCGAGAAACGCTGGAAATCTACGCGCCGATAGCAAATCGCCTGGGCATTCATTCCATCCGCGTGGAGCTGGAGGACCTGTCGTTCCGCAACCTTTATCCCAATCGCTACGAGGTGCTGGAGCGGCATATCAAGAAAAACGCCGGCAGCCGGCGGGTGCTGAAACGGATCATCGATACCGTCGACGCAGCCCTGGATGACGCCGGTATCAGCGGCCGGGTCAGTGGCCGGGAAAAGCACGTCTACAGCATCTACCAGAAAATGCAGCGCAAGGGCCGGTCACTGGCAGAGATAGGGGACGTCTATGGCTTTCGCATCATCGTCGACGACGTGGATACCTGCTACCGGTCGCTCGGTGTGGTGCACCGGTTGTACAAACCGATGCCGGGTCGATTCAAGGATTATATTGCGATACCACGCATGAACGGCTACCAGTCGTTGCACACGACGCTGTTCGGACCGAAGGGCGTACCGATAGAAGTGCAGATCCGCACCGAGGACATGGACAAGCTGGCCGAAAGCGGTATTGCTGCCCACTGGTTTTACAAGACCGGCGAGAAACCCAGTTCCAGTGCCCATGCACGGGCGCGCGAATGGCTCGACCGCATGGTGGAGATGCAGGAAAGTGGCAGCTCCGAGGAATTTCTCGAGAGCGTGCGTATCGACCTTTTCCCCGAAAAGGTCTACGTGTTTACGCCCAATGGAGATATTCGCCGGCTGCCCCGTGGAGCAACCGTGATTGACTTCGCCTACGCCGTCCACACGGATGTTGGCAATCGCTGCGTCGGCGCAAAGATCGACCGCCGGCCGGTACCGCTGCACACCACACTGCGCAACGGGCAAACGGTGGAAATCATCAAGTCGCGTACGGCCCGGCCAAATCCGGCCTGGGTCAACTTTGTCGTCACCGCGAAGGCGCGTTCGGCGATCCGTTCTTATCTGAAGAGCCTGCGTCACAGCGAGGCGGTGCGCCTCGGCAAGCGCCTGCTGAGCAAATCGCTGGCGGACTTGTCATTGACCATTCGCAAGGTGAGTCGTAACAAGCTGAAGGCAACGCTGGACGAGCTGAAACTTGAGAGCACTGATGCCCTGTATGCCGAAATTGGCCTTGGTCGCCAGCTGGCGCCGCTGATCGCGCGCCGGCTGATGCCAGACAGCATCGCCGATGAATCACAGGACAGCAAAGCGGCGCCGGTAGCGATTGCCGGCGCCGAAGGCATGCTGGTGACCTATGCGCGTTGCTGTTATCCGGTGCCGCCGGACAACATCATGGGTTACCTGAGCGCCGGGCGGGGTCTGGTGGTGCATCGCGAGACCTGCGGCAACCTGGTCGATTATCGCAAGCAGCCTGACAAATGGATTGCTGTGGAATGGGAGCCGGATCTCGATCGCGAATTCCCGGTCGAGATTCGTGTCGATGTAATAAATCGCATGGGCGTGCTCGCCGCTGTGTCGGCCAACATCGCCGGCAACCGGTCAAATATCGAAAACGTCCAGGTGGTCGAGCGCGACGGCGACAATTCCACGCTGACGTTCATGCTTCAGGTTACCGACGGCGAGCATCTCGGGCAGGTGCTGGCCGGTATCAAGGGCATGCCAGAGGTGCTGCGAGTGCAGCGCATCTGCGCGTAACAAAAGGGGGAGCCATGCCGCGATTACCAATCCAGACAGATGCTGCACCAGCAGCCATTGGAACCTATTCCCAGGCCGCGCGACACGGCGGCACCGTGTACCTTTCCGGGCAGATTCCGTTGTCACCGGAAAGCGGCGAGCTGGTCGGCGGTGATATTGCCGCCCAGATCACCCAGGTATTTGGCAACCTGGCGGCGGTGGCGCAGGCAGCCGGTGGCAGCCTGGCGGATGTGGTCAAGCTGAATGTTTACCTGACCGACCTGGGTAATTTCCCCGTTGTGAGCGAAGTAATGCCGGATTTTTTTGCCGAGCCCTACCCGGCCCGTGCCGTGGTCGGTGTAGCAGCATTGCCAAAAGGCGCCACCGTCGAAGTCGACGCGGTGCTCGAACTCGACTGAAACCGGCTGGCCGGTGAGCGCCCCGCAGCAAACCCGCCGCAGCATGCTGCGCCCGACAACGGAGCTGTCGGGCGTTGGTCCTGCACTGGCGCAACACCTGGAGCGCATCGGTGTCACGCAGGTGGCCGACCTGCTTTTCCATTTGCCGGTGCGTTACGAAGATCGCACCCAGGTTCGTCCTATCGGTGGCCTGCAGGCCGGCGACAAGGCGGTGTTCGAGGGCGAAATACAGACCGCTGCCGTAGTTTATCGTGGCCGCCGCATGCTCATTGCTTCGCTTGCCGACGGCACCGGGCAGATCACGTTGCGCTTCTTTCATTTTTCACGCTTCCAGCAAAAAGCGCTCGAACGTGGTGCAAGGCTGCGCTGTTTTGGCGAAGTGCGTCGCGGCCGCGGCGGGCTCGAAATTGCGCATCCCGAGTATCGGGTTTTGCGCGAGGGAGACACCGACAGCGCCGAAGATCACCTGACACCGGTTTACCCGACGACCGAGGGGCTGCAGCAGGGGCGCTTGCGCATGCTGACAGGTCGCGCGCTCGAGGAACTGGTCGCGGCCGAATCACCCGAGTTGTTGCCCGACGCGCTGACCGCCGGCATGGACTTTCCGTCTTTGCGCGATGCGTTGTTGTTCGTGCACCGGCCACCCCCGGGTACCGATACAGGGCAACTCATGTCGTGTCGTCATCCGGCGCAGCAGCGGCTGGCTTTCGAGGAGCTTCTGGCGCATCACCTCAGTCTGCGCCGGCTGCGGGAAAATGTGCGCGTCGAACAGTCATTGTCGCTGCCGGCAGACGGCCCCCTGCAGCGCCGTTTTATAGCTGCGCTTCCGTTTACCCTGACGGGTGCGCAGCAGCGTGCGCTGGGCGAGATCGGCGACGACCTTGCTTGCGACAATCCCATGATGCGGCTGCTGCAGGGTGACGTCGGTTCCGGCAAAACCGTTGTTGCAGCCGGGGCCGCCCTTTGTGCTGCCGATGCCGGGCACCAGGTGGCAATCATGGCACCGACCGAGCTGCTGGCCGAGCAGCACCTGGCAACTTTCCGCGACTGGTTCGAACCGCTGGGTATCGACGTGGTGTGGCTGAGTGGCCGATTGAAAGTGGCGCAGCGGCGCGCGGCGCTGACATCGATTGCCGCCGGTGCTCCGGTCGTCATCGGTACTCATGCCCTGTTCCAGGAAGGCGTCGAGTTTGGCAGCCTGGCGCTGGTGGTTATCGATGAGCAGCATCGCTTCGGCGTGCACCAGCGCCTGGCCCTGCGCGAGAAGGGCGCACAGGGCAGCCACGTTCCGCATCAGCTGGTGATGACGGCGACACCAATACCGCGCACCCTGGCGATGACTGCCTATGCCGACCTGGATACTTCGGTAATTGACGAGAAACCCCCGGGCCGCAAACCGGTCGAGACCGTCGCTTTACCGGACAACCGCCGTGCCGATGTGGTGCAGCGGGTGGCAACCGCCCTGCGCGACAAGCGCCAGGTGTACTGGGTGTGCCCGCTGATCGAGGAATCAGATCAACTCGAAGCCGAGGCCGCCGAGAACACCGCCAGCGCCCTGGCGGAGGCGTTACCTGACTATCACGTTGCGCTCGTGCATGGGCGCGTAAAACCGGAACAACGTGACCGTGTGATGCAGGCGTTCAAGGACGGCAAGGTCGACCTGCTGGTTGCCACCACCGTGATCGAGGTCGGCGTGGATGTGCCGAATGCCAGCCTGATGATTATCGAAAACGCCGAGCGCATGGGTCTGGCACAGCTGCACCAGTTACGCGGCCGCGTGGGGCGTGGATCCGATGCCAGCAGCTGTGTGCTGCTGTACAAGCCGCCGCTTTCCAGGATGGCAAAAGAGCGTCTGGGTGTATTGCGCCGCACGGATGACGGATTCGAGGTGGCCAGCAAGGACCTCGAATTGCGCGGCGCCGGTGAGTTGCTTGGTACGCGACAGACCGGCCTGATCCAGATGAAAGTTGCCGACCTGGTACGTGACGCTCACCTGATCGGGCAGGTGCAGCGCAGCGCCTCGCAATTGCTGGCCGAACAGCCGGATGTCGTTGCGCGGCTGATCCGACGGTGGATCGGTGAAGCCGGCGCGCGTTACGGCAAGGTTTAACTATCGCGTGGGACCGGCATCCCGGTGGGACCGACATCCCGGTGGGAGCGGCATCCCGGTGGGAGCGGCATCTTGCCGCGATTACTTGCGACGATATCTCATGGGACCGACATCCCGGTGGGACCGACATCCCGGTGGGACCGACATCCCGGTGGGAGCGGCATCTTGCCGCGATTACTTGCGATGATCCATCGTTGTGGCCAGGCGCGCGGCTTCGGGTGGGTGGCAGGCTAAAGGTGTCGAACCGGCCGGTCCGGTTCGACGATTTTTGGTTTTTGCAGGGGTCGAAACCGGCGAAACTTCGGGTAAAACCGGGCCGTTCCCGTGCGCCAGGCTTAGCAGCTACAATGAGCGATCAAGCAGTGGGTCCGTCAGTGACATTGAGCAGACAACAACACGAACAAGGCGACGCAGTCGAATGGTTTGCCATTGCCGACGCCGCCAACCTGTCGATCGATGCGCGCGTGCACGAACTGCTGGGCATCACCGGCTCGCTGACCCGGCGCCTGCGCGAGCTGTGTGGCGAGGCCTTCCGGCTGCAACTTCTGGGTGAGCGCCAGCGGCAGCAGTCACGCGCACTGGTCCGTGAAGTAATAATGTTTTGCGGTGAGCGGCCCTGGGTTTTTGCCCAGACGGTAATTCCACAGACGACACTGCAGGCTAATCCGTGGCTGAGCGAACTCGGCAACCGGCCGCTGGGCGATACGTTGTTTCATCGTGACAACGTAAAACGCGGCGGTCTTTACCTGGCCGAACTGAAGCCGGGTGATCGCCTGTATGAACGAGCCGTCCGCGATACCGGGCTCGGCCAACGTCCGGCATCGTTGCTGGCACGGCAATCGCTGATTCATCTGGACGTCAGCGAACTTTCGATCAACGAAGTTTTTTTTCCGGCCGCCGGTCGCATAGCGGCTGCCTGAATCGCGCACCGTGCCGGAGCGTCTGCGCCAGTATGCCCTGCTGATCCGCCTCGATCGCCCTATCGGTACGTATCTGGTGATGTGGCCAATGCTGTGGGCGCTGTGGATTGCCGCCGCCGGCAAGCCTGATCCTTACCTGCTGGTCGTATTTGTCGCTGGTTCTTTTCTGATGCGTTCCGCCGGCTGCGCCATCAACGATTTTGCCGATCGTAATTTCGATCCTCATGTACAGCGCACCCGTGAGCGGCCGCTGGCAGCGGGACGCCTCGCGCCAGCCGAGGCGCTGGCGGTATTTGCGATTCTCGCTCTGATCGCTTTCGGCCTGGTTCTTACAACTAATGCGTTGACCATCAGGCTCGCAATCGCCGGAGTGCTGCTCGCTGCAACCTATCCGTTTCTGAAGCGGTGGACCAACCTGCCGCAGTACTACCTGGGAATTGCTTTCGCCTGGGGTACGCCGATGGCCTTTGCGGCACAGACCGGTGAGGTGCCGCCAATCGCCTGGTTGTTGTTCGGCTGCGTGGTGTTGTGGACCGCCGCATTCGACACCATCTACGCAATGGTCGATCGTGCCGACGACATCAGGATCGGCGTCAAGTCCACCGCCGTGCTTTTTGGCAGTGCCGACCGGGTCATCATCGCCATCATGCAGCTGCTGATGCTTGTCGGACTGTGGCTGGTCGGACGGTGGGCCGGCCTTGACGGCTGGTATTTTGCCGGGCTGGTCGCCGCGACACTGTCACTGCTTTATCAGCAGTTCCTGATCGCAGGGCGTGACGGCGGGCGCTGTTTTCGTGCCTTTCTGAACAACAACATGACCGGCGCGCTGGTCTTTGCCGGCATCGCGCTGGATTACCTCTACCAGACATAGAGCAGTTAACAATCATTGAGCGGGCCCGGCAGGGTTCGGTTTTGCTCCAATACCTCTTATACTTGCCGCCCACTCGGTCGCCTGGCACCCAGCCGGAGCAACCGCTACAAAGACCAAGGGGGTCCGGCAGGCCCTCGCAGAAGGGGTAAACCATGGATTTATTTGGATTTGTCAAAGATGTCGGCCGTCGCGTCTTCAATAAAGATGAGGACGCTGCCGAAAAAATTCAGGAGCTGATCGAGGCCAACAACCCGGGTGTGAAAAACCTCGGTGTCGAATTCGACGGCGGTATTGTTTCGCTGCGTGGCCACTGCGAAAGCGGTGATGCGCACCAGAAAGTGGTACTGATGGCAGGCAACGTGCAGGGTGTCGTGGATGTCGATGCCAGCAACCTGACCTACGACAAGACGCGTCCGGCCGAAGAGTCGGTGGCCAAGGCTGCGGAGCGTGCAAAGGAAGGCGCGGCAGCAGTGCTGGGCGGCAACAAGGAACAAGTCGGGGAACCGAAAGTAGAGTTCTATGTCATCCAGTCCGGCGATACGCTGTCGAAGCTGGCCAAGAAGTACTACGGCGATGCCATGCAGTACCCGAAAATCTTCGAGGCCAATCGCGAAATAATCGAAGATCCCGACAAGATTTATGTCGGGCAAAAAATTCGCATTCCTCTGGACTGATTTCGCGGATTGATTAGCGGCCTGCCCGGGAAGCCGCTACTGCAGTCGTTCACACGTGACGGGGCCGCAAGGCCCCGTTTTATTTTGCGACGCGTGCGATGGTCCAGACGTCGACACGCGCGGCGCCGGCGCGTAGCAGAACCCGCGTTAGCTCGGCCAACGTCGCGCCAGTAGTAAAAATATCGTCGACCAGCGCGACATGCCGGCCCCTGACCGGTTGGCGGACGGCAAACGCATGACGCAGGTTGCGCCGGCGTTGCGCAGCCTTGAGGCCTCTTTGTGGTGGCGTTGCAATGCGCCGGCTGCAGGCGGCGACGACGGGCACGTCTAACTGGCGTTGCAGCGGACGAGCGATTTCGTCGGCCTGGTTGAAGCGGCGCAGCAGCTGGCGACGCCAGTGCAGCGGTGTAGGAACAATCAGCTCCGGCAGAGCGTCGTCGAAACTGGCAACCCATTGCGCTAACAACTCCCCGAGCACGCGGCCATGCGCCAGGCGACGCTGGAATTTCAGCTGTCGCAGCAGGCTGTCGACCGGAAATTCATAGCGCAAAGGCGCATGCGCCCGATGCCACAACGGCGGGCGTACAGCGCATTCACCACACAGCCCGCCGGTGGCCAGCGGCAGTGCGCAGCGCAGGCAGCAGGGAAGATTCCAGGGGAGCTCAACTGCGCAATGCCGGCACAGGTCACGATTGTTGCCGCGACCGCCGCATACCACGCAGCGCGGCGGCATGAGCCATTCGCCGAGCCGGGTGGTGAACTGCGTGGTATCGGGCATGGGCCTGATGATTGCTGCACCGGAGATGGCGGTCGAGTTGGATTTCTGGCGTAAAAGCCTTCAATAATGTTGCCGTGAACGAATACAGACTGGAGAAATCGCGCGTTTTGCAGGGTTTTGAGCGCGCGGCGCCGGATTATGAGGCGAACGCCGTCGTTGTACGAGAGATACGCGCGCGGCTGCTTGAACGGCTCGACTACCTGGCAATCGATCCGAAGGTCGTGCTGGACCTGGGCGCAGCCAGCGGTTTTTCCGCTCTGAAGTTGAGCAAGCGCTACCCACGGGCCGGTATCCTTTGCCTGGATATCGCGCCGGCGATGATCGCTGCGGTGCCCGCTGCGGATCGAATTCGTGGCATGTGTGCCGATGCCGCCGCAATGCCGTTGCCCGATGCCAGCGTCGATCTGATTTTCAGCAACCTGATGCTGCCATGGTGCGATGATCTCGATGCTGTGCTGGTCGAGTGCTGCCGCGTGTTGCGTCCGCATGGTGCCTTCAGTTTCGCGACCTTCGGTCCGGACACGCTGAAGGAGTTGCGCCAGGCATGGCGCACGGTGGATGACTACGAGCACGTGCACCCCTTTTTCGACATGCACGATATCGGTGACGCCCTGATGCGGGCGGGATTTGCCGAGCCGGTCATGGACGTGGAGGAGGTGCGGGCAACTTACACGGATGTTGCCGGCCTGCTGCGCGACCTGCGCGGAATGGGCTCGCTCAACGCCCTGCCGGGGCGGCGTCGTGGCCTGTCTGGCCGGTCAGCGTTGCGCCGGCTCGGCGCAGCATACGAGACGCATCGCGACGATAGCGTGCTGCCTGCGACTTTCGAGGTGGTCTACGGCCAGGCCTGGGGCCCGCTCCCCGGCCGGCAGCAAACGCGCGATGGAGTGACCCGCATCCCGATAGACAGCATCCCGCACCGCTAATCGCGACAGCTGGGTCGATTTCGGATAGCGCCTAATGTAACAGCATGTTTTTGTGAGGAATTCCGGATAATTGATCCGTGCTTTCACCGGGCTGCGGCAGCCGCCGGCGCAGGCAGGTTTGTCGCTGTTGAAACGGTTCCAGTACCATTTTCCCGTGGCTTCCGCAGAGCAATCCCCCCACCGTATCCAGGTGACGCCGAACTGCAGCCTTAGCTGGCGCGCGGCAGTGATCTTCTACCTGTGGGTATGCACGGCGTCGCTGGGTATCGCGCTGGTATTTGTCTGGTTGGGCTACTGGCCGGTGCTGCCGTTTGCGGGCCTGGAAATGATGGTGCTGGGTGTGGCGTTGTGGCTCAGCCTGCATCGTGGCAGCTATCGCGAGGTGATCAGCATTTTCCCCGACCGGATCGAAGTTGCACGCGGGCGCACACGACAGCGGGAATGCACGGTATTTCCCCTGCATTGGGCGCGTGTTAACCTGCGCCCGACCCGACTTGCGTCTTATCCGAGCCGGCTGGTAATCAGCTCGCATGGGCGCAGCTGCGAAATAGGCAGGTGTCTGACAGAGTCCGAAAGAATAGGGCTGGGCCGCAGGCTCGATGAGCTCATCGGCACAACAGCACACACGCCTGATCGCTGGCAAGAAGTCGCTAAACCCGGCAATGCGCATCGATGACAGGAGTTTCCCTCATGCGTGAGCGAATCCGCCAGTATTCCCGAAGTGCCGTATTCGGCCTGTTGAGTTTTTTCCTGCTCCTGCCGGCGGCGCTGGCTGACTGGGAACTCAATCTCATGCCGGGGGTGACGCCAATCAGTCGCGATACCTATCAGCTGCACATGCTCATTTTCTGGGTGTGCGTCGCGATTGCGGTCGTGGTTTTCGGCGTGATGTTTTATTCCTTATATATGTTCCGCCGCTCGCGGGGGGCGCAGCCCGACACCACGATGGTCCATAGCACAAAGATGGAAATTATCTGGACCATCATCCCGATCGTCATCCTGGTGGCGATGGCAATTCCGGCAGCGGAATCGCTGATAAAGATCGAGGACACGCGCGCTCCTGATATCACTATCAAGGTCACCGGGTACCAGTGGAAGTGGCACTACGAATACCTGGGCAGGCCGGATGATCCTTTTGTGCAGAGCAACTTCGGTTTCTTCAGCAATATCGATGCCGTGAGCAATGCTGCGCGTCAGGTTGGTTCCGGTGTTGATGTTTACCAGATCGAAAACTATCTGCGCGATGTCGATCGCCGGGTCATCGTTCCGGTCAACAAGAAAGTACGCATACTGCTTACCTCCAATGACGTACTGCATGCGTGGTGGGTGCCGGAACTAGGCGGCAAACGCGACGCGATACCCGGCTTCGTTAACGAAATGTGGTTCCAGGCCGAGGAGACCGGCGTTTACCGCGGCCAGTGTGCCGAGTTGTGCGGTCGTGATCACGGTTTCATGCCAATCGTAGTTGAGGTGCAGCCTGAGGATGAATTTGCCGCATGGGTGGCAGCAAACGGCGGGGCCGCTGGTGGCGGCGTGGCCGATGTCCCGGGTGGTTCGCAGGCAGCTACTGCATCAGCAGGTGGTGCTGCAGGCGGTGCCGGCAGCAGCGCCGCGGTCGACATGGATATGAGCATGGATGAACTGATGAGCCGCGGCGAGTCTGCCTATCTCACCAATTGTTCGGCCTGCCACCAGCCCAACGGCCAGGGCCTGGAAGTGGGTGGCTTTCCGGCATTGGCCGGCAGTGCCATCGCGACCGGCCCGGTTGATGGCCATATAGGACAGTTGCTCAACGGCGTGCCGGGCACCGCGATGGCGTCATTCGCCTATCTCAGCGACGCCGACATTGCAGCAATCATCACATATGAACGAAATGCCTGGGGTAACGACACCGGCGATATAGTCCAGCCGGCAGACGTCAAGGCAGCACGGTAAATCTAAGGGGAGCGCTCATATGAGCACAGCCACAGACGCACATCACGACGAGCATCACGACGCACCGAGCGGTTGGCGGCGGTGGGTATTTGCCACCAATCACAAGGACATCGGCACCATGTACCTGGTGTTTGCGCTGACCTTGTTCTTTGTCGGCGGCGCCATGGCCATGGTAATTCGTGCCGAGCTGTTCCAGCCCGGGCTGCAGTTTGTCGATCCGGGCTTCTTCAACCAGATGACCACCATGCACGCGCTGATGATGATATTCGGCGCTGTCATGCCGGCCTTTGTCGGCCTGGCCAACTGGATGGTGCCGCTGATGGTCGGTGCGCCCGATATGGCGCTGCCGCGTATGAACAACTGGAGCTTCTGGATTTTGCCGGTCGCCTTTGGCCTGTTGTTGTCTACGCTTTTTGTCAGCGGTGGAGCCCCCGCCGCCGGCTGGACCATGTACCCGCCCCTGGTTTTGCAGACAGGCGATGCATTTCCGTTCCTGATCTTCTCGGTTCACCTGATGGGTATGTCGTCAATCATGGGCGCGATCAATATCGTCGTTACCATCATGAACATGCGTGCGCCGGGTATGGGCCTGCTGAAGATGCCGCTGTTTGTCTGGACCTGGCTGATCACCGCTTACCTGCTCATCCTGGCGATGCCGGTGCTTGCCGGCGCGGTGACTATGCTGCTTACCGATGAGTATTTTGGCACCAGCTTTTTCAATGCCGGTGGCGGTGGTGATCCGCTGATGTTCCAGCATGTGTTCTGGTTCTTTGGTCATCCCGAGGTCTACATCATGATCCTGCCGGCGTTTGGCATCGTGTCGCAGATCATCCCGACCTTTGCGCGTAAACCGCTATTCGGCTACGACTCGATGGTGTACGCCACTGCCAGTATCGCGTTCCTGTCCTTCATCGTCTGGGCGCACCACATGTTCACCGTTGGCATGCCGCTGGCCGGCCAGCTGTTCTTCATGTTTGCCACCATGCTCATTGCGGTGCCGACCGGGGTGAAGGTATTTAACTGGATGACAACGATGTGGCGTGGCTCGATGACGTTCGAGACGCCCATGCTTTTTGCTATCGGGTTTGTGTTCCTTTTCACCATTGGCGGGTTTTCCGGTTTGATGCTCGGTATCACTCCGGCTGACTTCCAGTATCACGATACGTATTTCGTGGTGGCGCACTTTCACTACGTACTGGTGCCGGGCGCGGTGTTCGCGATCATGGCGGGCGTCTACTACTGGCTGCCCAAGTGGACCGGCCACATGTACAACGAGAAGCTGGGCAAGCTGCATTTCTGGCTGTCGGCAATTTTTGTCAACGTTACGTTTTTCCCGCAGCACTTCCTCGGGCTGGCCGGCATGCCGCGCCGTATACCCGACTACGCAACCCAGTTTGCCGACTTCAACATGGTGTCGAGCATTGGTGCATTTGTTTTTGGTGCCAGCCAGCTGCTGTTCGTCTACATCATATGGAGCTGCGTGCGTGGCGGTGAAAAAGCCTCGCAGCAGGTCTGGGAAGGTGCCGAGGGTCTGGAGTGGACCGTTCCGTCACCAGCTCCGCACCACACCTTTGAGGTTGCCCCCGAGGTCAAGTAATAAGGCGTGGACAGACACGATGACAATAGCCGCAGGTCGCGGGTGATTTCCTGGGCGATTGGCTTAGGGGTTTTCGCGGTGGCCGTCTATGCGACATTTATCTACCTGGTCAGTATCCGGGGTGGTGGCTGATGGAGGGTAATGCCTGGTTTGCCGGCAAACTGGCGGTCATGGTGGTGGCCATGTTCGGTTTTGGCTACCTGCTGGTGCCGATGTACGATGTGTTCTGCGAGCTCACCGGCCTCAATGGCAAGACCGCCAGCGCGGCAGCGATTGCAACGGAGGCGGTTAGCGACAGACAGGTTACCGTCGAGTTCATTGCCTCGACCAATCAGCACGCACCGTGGGAATTCCGTCCGGCGGTATCAAAAATGACGGTACAGCCCGGCAAATTTTACGACACCACGTTTTTCGCACGTAACCGCACCGACCGGCCGCTGATCGGCCATGCCGTGCCGAGCGTAGCGCCGGGGCAGGCGGCAAGACACTTCCAGAAAACCGAGTGCTTCTGTTTCACCGAACAGGATTTTGACGCACACGAAGGCCGTGACATGCCGCTGCGTTTTATTCTCGATCCGGATCTGCCGGCACATATTGAAACCGTTACCCTTTCATATACTTTCTTTGCACAGCAACGGGTCGCCGATAGCGATGCCGACATGGGGAACTGAGCATGGACCATACTTCTGACCGCTATTACATACCGCACGGCAGCCCCTGGCCCATCGTGGGTTCGATTGCGCTGCTACTGCTGATGTTCGGCGTGGCGTCGACGCTCAACGGCGCCGCCATAGGCCGGTTTTCGATGATGGCCGGTGCCGCGGTGCTGCTGTTCATGCTGTTCGGCTGGTTCGGCGTCGTGATCAAGGAAAGCGTTGACGGGTATTACAACCAGCAGGTCGACCGCTCGTTCCGCATGGGCATGGCGTGGTTTATTGCCTCCGAAGTAATGTTTTTCGCGGCATTTTTCGGTGCGCTGTTTTATGCGCGGCAGATATCGCTGCCGTGGCTTGCCGGTGAAAGTAACAACTTCTTTACCAACTTTCTGCTTTGGCCCGGTTTCGAAAACGCGTGGCCCTCCAATGGCCCTGCCGAGATCGGCGGCGAGTACAAGCCGATGGGGCCCTGGGGTTTGCCTGCTATCAACACGGCCATCCTGTTGACCAGTGGTGTGACTATTACTATCGCGCATCATGCGCTGAGAGCAGGTAACCGTGGCGTATTGAATATTTTTCTCGGTTTGACCTGGCTGCTGGGCTTTTTGTTTGTGGGGCTGCAGGCGTTCGAGTATATGCATGCATACCACGACATTACCGATGGAGGTCTGAGCCTGCGGCTCGACAGCGGCATCTATGGCTCAACATTTTTTATGCTTACGGGCTTCCACGGCCTGCATGTAACCCTTGGCGCAACCATGCTGATCGTTATCTGGTTTCGCTGTCTGAAGGGACACTTCACGCCTGACAAGCACTTCGGTTTTGAGGGCGTTGCCTGGTACTGGCACTTTGTCGACGTGGTCTGGCTGGGCTTGTTCATTTTTGTCTACTGGCTATAGATGGTTGCTGCCAAGTTATTCGTTCTTGTTGTATTCGTCGGAATTCTGCTGAGTCTCGGCTCGGCCATGTTTTACCTGGTGCGTGACAAGGGCGATTCAGACCGCACGCTGAAGGCGCTGACCTGGCGTATCGGTCTGTCAGTAGCACTGTTTGCCTCGCTGTTCATTGCTTACTGGCTCGGGTTGATACAGCCACACGGCGTCACGCCGACCGGCTGATTGGGCCACTCCAGCGAAAACCCGCGCCGGCCGCCCTGGCTGCCCGTGGTCGCTATGCTGCTGGTATTGCCACTATTGCTATATCTGGGCTTCTGGCAGCTGGATCGTGCCGGGCAGAAACAGGTGATGTTCGACCGCTTCGGTGCAGCCGAAGATGCATTGGACTTCAACGATGTCGCTGATCAGTCACCGGAATCGCTGCGCTACCGCAAGGTGCGACTACGCGGGCGTTATCTGCCGGAACGGCAGTTTCTGCTGGAAGGCATGTTTCACGAAAGTCGTCCGGGGCTGCACGTGCTCACGCCGCTGCAGCTGGCCGACGGCGCCGGGATAGTGCTGGTCAATCGCGGCTGGATACCGGAAACACTCACACGGGAAACACGTCCCGACCTGTCCGTCGCAGGCAGCTGGGGTGATATACAGGGTCGGGTAGTGCCGTATCCACAGCCCGGCATGCGCCTTGGCGGCGAACCTGAGGAAGGCTGGCCGCAGCGAGTCGTTTATCCTACGCCGGCAGAAATTGCCGCAGCGCTGCAGACTGAAATTTTGCCGCACCTGATCTGGCTCGACTCCGCAGCTGCCGACGGATTTGTTCGCGCATGGAAGCCGGCGGAGTTCGGACCGGCACGGCATATCGGATACGCCGTACAATGGTTTGCGCTGGCTTTCACGCTGATCCTTCTTTACATCATTTTTAAATTCCGCCGACACGATGACTGAGACAGCCGAACACCGTGGGCGTGGCACCCTGATTGCCATGGGGTTGCTGTTTATCGGCCCGCTTGCCCTGGCCTGGACGCTGTACCTGACCGGCGTGTGGCAGCCCGGCGCAGGCGCTAACCACGGCCAGCTGATTGAGCCGATTATCACTCTGCCGCGAGACGCACAGCCGCTGGCAGGCGGCGGTGTCAGCGAGGGCGGTTTTCTGTACGGTCGCTGGACGCTGGTGCATTACCTGAACGGTGACTGCGACGAAAGCTGTGTTGCGGCAATCTACAAGACGCGGCAGGTCCGCATTGCGATGGGGCGAGAAACCGAGCGTATCGACCGCGTGCTGGTTTTACATGATGCGGCAGTGCCCGAGCTGGGTGCTGGCAGCGAAGAACTGTTGACAATATCGCCGGCCGGCACAGCGGGTATGCAGATCGTCGACGCGTTGACCAAAAATGGTGGCAGCGAACGGATCTTCCTGGTTGATCCATTGGGTAACCTGATATTGAGTTATCCGCGCGATGGTGCGCCTGCTGATATACGCGACGACCTTAAGAAACTGCTGCGCTTGTCACGAATTGGTTAAACAAAAAAGCAGCGGTCTGATTCTGTAAAAAAGTTTTATTTTTCCAGACTGCAAAATTCATCACAGAAGTTTTCCCGTACTTTTCCTACACTGCATGCGCTGGTTGAGCAGAGACCGGTACCGCGAATAGCGAAGCGCAAGTCTGCTGACGTGAGGCCCACAGGGCGGCGAAAGCTGCGGCGTGGGCCTTACTGTTTTCAGGCGCGGCACAACTGCACACAGATCGTGGAGACCCACAGGGCGGCGCAAGCTGCGGCGTAGGGTCTTTTTTTTTTGGGAGAAGGGAAAGTGAAGAGACTGGAACGGGTGCTTGGAATTACTGTAGCGGCTGCAGCGCTGATGCTGGCCGGGCCGGCAGCGCATGCCAAGAAAGACAAAAAAGCCGGACCGAAGGTCGGGCAGACAGAGCGAGTCATTATCGACGACAGTCAGTGCTGGCCCGAAGTGGGCGCGTTATTCGACCAGGAAAGCAACACTGTCAGTGTCGAATCTGCCAAGGATCTGTCCAACGTCGTTCTGCTGTTCGCCGACGGCACCACGCAGCGTTACGAAGGCCTCCACGGGCACGACGCTGTCTTCGCCGGCAGCGGTGAAAACACGGGTAAGGCATTGACCGGCGTGTGGATCAAGTCAGGTTGTAACCACAGCGGCGATGGCCCTGGCTATGGTCAATTTGTCGAGAATGCGACGAACATTACCGAGCTGCCGGTAATCAGCATCGGCGATGTGCCCGGAATCATTGAGCCACGGTTGTCGGAGATCGTCGAGGTGCTATTCGAGGTCTCATTGTCAGAGATGGTGCCGCTGGGCGGTGAGCCCGTAACCGTCAGCTATGTTTCGCGCGACGGCACCGCCACTGCTGGTATGGACTACATCCCGGTTGAGGGCGTGCTGGTTTTCGAGCCGGGTCAGATTACCGCGACCATCTCTGTCATAGTGTTTGATGACTACCGGATTGAGGCGTTCGAAGAGCTGTTCTACATTGATCTCAGCAGCCCGCAGAACGCCCTGCTGGCAAATCCGACCGGTACGGGGACGATCCTGGACGACGATCGCGACGATTTCTAAGTAATAGATACAAAGTACAGGAACCGGGTCGGCCCCAATGGCCGGCCCGGTTTTTTTATTTCTGCCGGCCCTGATGCCGTACAATAGTCCGCTGGAAGCGGGGGCGTAATGAGAAGAATCAGTGAGATTCCGAAGTGGACCCTGGCGCTGAATAGCGTAGGTACGCTGGCGCTGGGTCTGGGCGTTTACGCGATGTTTGTCGACGGCGCGCTGCTGGTGGCCGGGCTGGATCTGCGCGATTTTGCCTGGTGGCTGATTATTGGCGGGATCCTGCTGATGCTGCCGCTGCTCAGGGCGCTGTTCGGCAACAGGGACAACAACAACTTGATGCGAGGCTACCGTGGCTGAAACCTGGTTTCATCGTCTGGCGCTGCTGGGCACGATCGTGACGCTGGTAATTGTGATGTCAGGGGCCTGGGTGCGTCTCACTGACGCTGGTCTGGGCTGCCCTGACTGGCCGGGCTGCTACGGCCGGCTGACCCCGCCGGTCACAGCGCAGGATATTGCAGCGAGCAACGAAGCGTTTCCCGGCGCGCCGGTCGACACCGGCAAAGCATGGCGCGAAATGGCGCATCGCTATGCCATTCCATTGCTCGGTCTGATCGTGATTTCGCTTGCCGCCATCGCCATTACAACCCGGCGTGACCCGCTGATGCCATTCTGGGCGCCATTGCTGCTGGTGCCGTTGCTGGGGTTGCAGGCGATTCTCGGTATGTTGACCGTGACGCTGCAGCTCAAACCAATCGTAGTGCTGGCACATCTGTTGGGCGGCATGACAACGCTGGCGTTGCTGGGGTGGATGATGCTGCTGACACGGCCGCGGCCGCCACGACTGCTGCCTGCCGATAGCGGTTTTCGTGGCGTGGCACTGCTGGCGCTGCTGGTGATCTTTGCGCAGGTAGCGCTGGGTGGCTGGACCAGCGCCAACTATGCTGCGGTAGCCTGCCCGGATTTTCCCACCTGCCAGACGCAATGGTGGCCGCCGGCTGATTTTGCTTCCGGTTTTGTTCCCTGGCGCGGCCTCGGGGCAGCAGGTGATGCCGATTCCACTGCACGCACGGCGATTCACCTGGGTCACCGGCTTGGTGCGCTGGTAACTTTGCTTGTTGCCGGCGGTATCGCGCTCGCCGCGGCGCTGCGTGGCCGCGACCGCGCAACGCGCTGGTCCGGGGCGGCGATACTGCTGCTGCTCTTCGGCCAGGTGGCGCTGGGAATAACCATTGTGCTCAAGGGCTTGCCGCTGGCAGGAGCGGTTGCCCATAACGGCATGGCAGCCTTGCTGGTACTGGCCGCAGTGAGCCTGAATCACGCTGCATGGCGCCAGGCCTGAACCGTTATCCAGAGACCGTGACAGCAATAACCGCCAGTCGACACTTCCAGGACTACCTTGCGTTGTGCAAACCGCGCGTGGTGTCGATGATCGTTTTTACCGCCATGGTAGGGATGTTGTTGTCGACGCCAGGGCTGGTTTCATTACAGGCCTTCGTTTTCGGTTCCATCGGCATAGGACTGGCAGCGGCATCCGCAGCAGCAATCAATCATGTGCTCGATCGGCGTATCGACGAACGGATGCGCCGTACTCGCCGCCGGCCACTGCCGCAAGGGGCACTGAACGAAAAGCAGGCGCTGAGTTTTGCCATGCTACTCGGCTTGCTCGCGATGATACTGCTGGTTTGGCTGGTCAATCCGCTAACTGCATTGCTTACATTCGCATCACTTATCGGCTACGCGGTTATTTACACCGCGTTTCTCAAGCACGCTACGCCACAAAATATAGTCATTGGCGGTGCCGCAGGGGCCGCACCGCCGGTGCTCGGCTGGACAGCGGTTACCGGCCAGATCGACCCGCATTCGTTGCTGCTTTTTCTGATCATATTTACCTGGACACCACCGCACTTCTGGGCGCTGGCAATCTCGCGCCGCGAGGAATATTCCAACGCCGGCGTGCCGATGCTGCCGGTGACGCACGGCGAGGCATTTACCCGTCTGCACATTCTGCTCTACACGCTGTTGCTGGTTCTGGTCAGCCTGTTGCCATACCTCACCGGTATGAGTGGCCTTGTGTATCTGGCTGGCACGGTAATTCTCGATGCCGGCTTTCTCTATTACGCTATTGCTTTGAAGTTCCGCCCTCGGGTCGAGCTGCCGATGCAGACTTTTGCTTACTCTCTTACCTACCTTGCCGGTATTTTCCTGCTGCTGCTCGGCGATCACTACGTGCAGCTTGTATTGCCGGCATGAAGGCCACGACATTTGTCCTGCTCGCAGCCGCCGCAGCCGTTGTGGTGCTGGTGGTCTATGCGCTGCGGGAGCCGGCGCCATCATCAGTGCCTGCAGCCAGTCCGCCGCCATTACCGTCACGGGCTGTGGATGAATCGCCGCCGCCGGTGGCGGATATCGAGCCAGTTGCCGAGCCAGAGCCCGAGGGAGTCGACGAGGCGCTCCCGGAGATAGTGAGCGGCGCGGAACTCAATGCGTTGTTACAGCAATACGGCATCGGCCGGCTGGAGGGGCAGTGGCGCGAGTGGGCGATGAGTCGCGGCTTCCCGGTTCCGGCAGGCAGCGACGGCTATGCCTATGAGCAGCCTTACGACCAGTACGATGACGAAACGCTGCGCGGCCTGGCCGATAACGGCGATATGTGGGCGCAACAGATGCTGGCAAAACGTATCTCCCGCACCAACCCTGCCGAAGCCATCGAATTGTATCGCGAGGCAGCAATCCGTGGCTCGGTTTATGCGATGAGTGAGATGGCAAACCTGTTCGCCCGGATATCGGACAAGCGGCGCGAGGTGGAATTCAAGTCGCAGGACCTGGCGCTGGAGCAGGTATACGCCATGCGCGATGCGCCTGTCTCACCGGAGGTCTCCGGCTACGCATGGACCGCAGTGGCAGCAATGGCTGGTACCGAACCGATGTTTGGAAATATCGCCGCGACGCAGCTGTCGCGGCAGCTCAGCGACGAGCAAAAGGACGAAGCGTGTTCGATAGCAAGCGGCATGTACGATGAAATACGGCAGCGCCGGCAGGCGCTCGGGCTGGGTGACTATGACCGCAGCCCACCGCCAATCGTGTACTGGGATCAGGCTGCCACCGAGGTGTGCCCGGGCCAGGCGCCAAGCCTCGACCTTTCGGGGTGTCGGGAGATGCAGATTGAAGAAGATGGCGACAACAGCTCGGTCTGGCTGTGTGGCGACGAATAGAAATGTTGGCTGGTCGCGAAACAATTGCGCCTTAAAGCTTCCGGGCCGCAAGATTAAGCTAGCCTGATGGACGTCACTCCCATACTGGGTAACCTCAACGACTCGCAACGCGAGGCTGTTACCTCGCCCGAATCACCGGTGCTGGTGCTGGCTGGTGCCGGCAGTGGCAAGACCCGCGTGTTGACGCATCGGATCGCCTGGCTGGTGGGTGTCGAAGACGTTTCCTGTCACAGCATTCTCGCGGTAACTTTTACCAACAAGGCCGCCGCGGAAATGCGTGGTCGCATTGAGTCGCTGCTCGAGGTGCCAACTGCCAATTTGTGGGTCGGCACGTTCCATGGGCTCGCCCACCGGCTGTTGCGGCGTCACTGGCAGGAGTCCGGTCTGCCGCAGAATTTTCAGATCATCGACGCCGATGACCAGCTGCGGGTGCTCCGGCGGCTGATACGCGAGCTGGAGCTCGACGAAACCCGCTGGGTGCCCAAGGACGTGCGCAGCTTTATCAATAGTAATAAAGACGAAGGCCTGCGCCCTGCTGACCTGGATGCCGAAGACGACCCAACCCGCCGCCAGCTGGTGCATCTCTACGACATTTACCAGCGGCATTGTGACAAGGCCGGCCTGGTCGATTTTGCCGAGCTGTTGTTGCGCGCCTATGAGTTGTGGCGCGATAACGACGAGCTGCTGGAGCATTATCGCAGGCGTTTTCGCTACGTACTGGTCGACGAGTTCCAGGACACCAATGTCATCCAGTACCGCTGGCTGAGATTGCTGGCCGGAGCCGATGGCGTGCCGTTTGTCGTCGGCGACGACGACCAGTCAATTTACCGCTGGCGCGGCGCCCGTATTGAACACCTGCATCAGTTCCAGAGGGACTTCCCCGCGACCCGGCTGGTCCGGCTGGAGCAGAATTACCGATCCACCGGGTCGATCCTCGGCGCTGCAAATGCTCTTATCGCCAACAATACTTCGCGTCTCGGCAAAAACCTATGGACGGACGGCGAAGATGGCGAGCCGATACGTATATATTCCGGCTTCAATGAACGGGATGAGGCGCAGTTTGTAGTCAGCAAGATCAAGGACTGGTTCGAGCAGGGTGGGGCACGCGCGGAAACCGCGGTGTTGTACCGCTCCAATGCCCAGTCGCGTGTTTTTGAAGAAGCGCTGATCAATTCTGCCGTTCCCTACCGTGTCTATGGCGGCCTGCGCTTTTTCGAGCGCGCCGAAATCAAGGACGCGCTCGCCTACCTGCGCCTGCTGGTCAACCGCAGCGACGATCCGTCGTTCGAAAGAGTGGTCAACCAGCCGACGCGCGGTATCGGCGCCCGCTCGCTGGAAGTTATCCGCGAGTATGCGCAGGCTAATGCAACGTCAATGTGGCAGGCAGGTGGCGCGGCGATAGAAAACGGCATAAAGGGGCGTGCCGGCAAGAGCCTGTTTGAATTCATGCGGCTGATCGAAGAGCTCGATCATCAGACGCGCGATCTGGAGCTGCACGAGCGCGTCGATATAGTGATCAACCGCAGCGGCCTGATAGCGCACTATGGCAAGGAGCCCGGTGAGAAGGGTCGCGCGCGCGTGGAAAACCTCGAGGAACTGGTCAGTGCGGCGCGCGGGTTCCTGCCGGATGAGCAGCTGGACATGCCGGCTCTCGATGCGTTCCTTGCGCATGCTGCGCTGGAGGCCGGCGATGATCAGGGCGACCCGTGGGAAGACTGCGTGCAGCTGATGACGCTGCACTCGGCCAAAGGGCTGGAGTTTCCGCTGGTATTTCTGTCCGGAATGGAGGACGGCCTGTTCCCTCACCGGTTATCAACCGGCGACAGCAAGGCGCTCGAGGAAGAGCGACGGTTGTGCTACGTCGGCATCACCCGGGCGATGAAGCAGCTGTATATGACCTATGCGGAGCAACGCCGGCTGCACGGTATGGATACCTATGGCATGCCGTCGCGTTTCATCAGCGAGCTGCCGCAGGAGCTCGTGGAAGAGGTACGGCCGCGGGTGCAGGTATCCAGGCCGGTGTACCGCCCGCAACGTGGGGCGCCCGCCGCGGAGGCGCCTGCGGGCATGCGGCTGGGGCAACGGGTGCGGCATGGCAAGTTTGGTGAAGGCGTCGTGCTCAATTACGAGGGCGACGGGGCGCATGCGCGGCTGCAGGTCAACTTTGAACAGGCCGGCACCAAGTGGCTGGTCATGGCCTACGCGAACCTGGAAGTGTTGTAGAATCGGCGCGCCTTCGCGTTAACGGCAGGACGCATGAAAATCATTATTCTCGGGGCAGGTCAGGTCGGTTCGACTGTTGCCTATCACCTGGCCCGCGAGGAAGCCAACGAAGTCACCATTGTCGATATCGACGCGGTGCACCTGCGTGAGCTGCAGGATCGTCTGGACCTGCGCACCGTGCAGGGGCGCGCCTCGCATCCCGCCGTGCTGCGGGCAGCCGGCGCCGGCGATGCTGACATGATCATTGCCCTGACCGATAGCGACGAAACCAATATGGTCGCCTGCCAGGTTGCCTATACCCTGTTCCATACGCCCACAAAGATCGCCCGCGTTCGCGCTGCCGAATACATGGTCGAGCAGCAAAAACTGTTTGCGCAGGAAGCGATGCCGGTCGATTACATCATCAGCCCGGAAAAACTCGTCACCCGTCATATAAAGCGACTGATCCAGTATCCCGGTGCACTGCAGGTGCTGGAGTTCGCCGACGGCAAGGTGCGTCTGGTTGCCGTGCGTACCCACAAGGAGGGGCTGCTGGTCGGGCACCAGCTGTCAGAGCTCAAGGAGCATATTCCCAATGTGGAAACACGCGTGGTTGCCATCTATCGCGGCGACCGCAGCATCCTGCCCGATGGCAAAACTGTAATCCAGGAAGACGACGAGATTTTCTTTATCGCCGCGCGCAAGGATATTCGCGTGGTGATGTCCGAGCTGCGTAAGCTGGAACACCCGGTGCGCAGTGTGGTTATCGCCGGAGGCGGTAATATCGGGCTGAACCTGGCGCGTGAACTCGAGCGCACCAACCAGGTGAAGCTGATCGAGCGCGATCGTGATCGTGCGCGTGAAATTTCCGAGCAACTTGATCGCACTATTGTGCTGCATGGCGATGCGGCCGATGAAGAGTTGCTCACCGAGGAGAATATCGACGTCTGTGATGTATTTTGTTCTGTGACCAATGCGGACGAGGCCAACATACTTTCAGCAATGCTGGCCAAGCGGCTCGGTGCGCGCAAGGTGATGGCGCTGATCAACAGGCCGTCCTACGCAGCACTGGTTGAGGCCGGCACTATTGATATAGCGATCTCGCCACAACAGATTACGCTTGGCTCGCTGCTGGCCCACGTACGACGCGGTGATGTCGCCAAGGTGCATTCCCTGCGTCGTGGTGGTGCCGAAGCTATCGAGGCCATTGCGCACGGCAAAAAAGGCCATTCCAGGGTGGTTGGACGCGCTGTGGAAGACATCGCGCTACCGGCCGGCACCAGCATCAGCGCGCTGGTGCGCGGTGACGAAGTGGTTATTGCTCATCACGATACCGTGATCGAGGAAGACGATCACGTCATCCTGTTTATGTCCGACCGGCGCAAGATCGAAGAAGTGGAAAAACTCTTTCAGGTCGACGTCACTTTCATCTGATGTCTATCCGCGTCATACAGCGCATCATCGGACTGTTGCTGATGATATTCAGCATCACCATGTTGCCGGCTATGGCGGTGTCGTTGTTCTACGCTGATGGCGAGCACCTGGCATTCCTCGGCGGCTTTGGCGTGACCGCCCTGGCAGGAATCGTGCTGTGGTTTCCGGTCCGCAAGGTTGACGATGAGCTGCGCCTGCGCGACGGCTTCCTGGTGGTGGCCGGTTTCTGGGTCGTGCTGGGACTGTTCGGGGCGGCGCCGTTGCTGCTGGCCGAGCAGCTGGAAATGAAACCGATCGATGCGGTGTTCGAGTCGATGTCCGGACTTACCACCACCGGCGCGACAGTACTCACCGGGCTCGATGCGCTGCCCAGGTCGATACTTTACTACCGCCAGCAACTGCAGTGGCTGGGCGGAATGGGCATTATCGTGCTGGCGGTTGCCGTGCTGCCAATGCTCGGCGTAGGCGGCATGCAGCTGTACCGGGCAGAGACTCCCGGCCCGGTAAAGGATACCAAGCTGACACCACGTATCACCGAGACCGCCAAGGCGCTTTGGTATATCTATGTCGGAATTACCATTGTCTGTGTACTGGCGTACATGGCAGCTGGTATGGACCTGTTCGACGCGATAGGCCACGGGTTCAGCACAGTTGCGATCGGTGGTTTTTCGACGCATGACGCCAGTATTGGCCATTTCGAAAGTCCGCTGATCGAGATGACTGCTGTCGTTTTCATGTTCATTGCGGGCATCAACTTTTCACTGCACTTTCTCGCCTGGCGTACTGCAACTCTGGGAAACTATCTGCGTGACCCGGAGTTTCGCGCTTTTGTAACGGTGCTGGGAACGCTGACTTTCATGGTGACTATCTACCTGGTTGTCACCGGCCACTACCCGACGGTGACCGAAGCTTTCACCAAGGCGATTTTCCAGGCGGTATCGATTGGCACGACAACCGGTTTCACCACTGCTGATTATTCAGTCTGGCCGGGCTCGTTGCCGGTGGCGCTGATTCTGGCGAGTTTTATCGGCGGCTGTGCGGGCTCGACCGGCGGTGGCATGAAGGTGGTGCGCTGGTTGTTGATTTACAAGCAGGGCGTGCGCGAAGTTCGTCAACTGGTTCATCCCAGCGCGCAGATCCCGGTCAAAATCGGTTCCAAAGCGGTGCCGGAGCGGGTGATAGGCGCGGTCTGGGGCTTTTTCGCCGTCTATATCATCCTGTTCGGCGTAATGATGCTGATGCTCCTGGCCACCGGGCTGGACCAAGTAACCGCATTTTCCGCGGTAGCCGCGGCGCTGAACAATCTCGGGCCGGGCCTGGGTGACGTGTCCGGCAACTTCGCATCCATCAGCACCTTTGCAAAAGCCGTATCGATTGCCGCAATGCTGCTCGGCCGGCTGGAAATCTTTACGCTTTTCGTGTTGTTCACACCTACTTTCTGGCAGCGGTGAATGCAAGCACCGGTTTGACCGCCATCGTATGTTGAGCCTTGCTGACAGACTGGACGCGATCAACCGGATGATCGGCCGCAGCGCAGCCTGGCTAACGCTCTTTATGGTGCTGCTCACGGTTGTTGTCGTGGTGCTGCGCTATTTTTTCGACTTCGGTCGTATCTGGATGCAGGAGCTGGTCACCTGGTCGCACGCGGCGGTGTTCCTGCTGGGCGCTGCTTATACGCTCGGTTGTAACGAGCACGTTCGCGTCGATATTTTTTATCGCAAGGCAAGCCCGCGCATACGGGCGGGCGTTGATATTGCCGGCACACTGCTGCTGCTGTTTCCGGTGTGCGGCCTGCTGTTGTATACCGGCAGCGGCTACGCGATGAAATCCTGGCGCCTGGCAGAAAACTCCCCGGAGACCGGCGGGCTGCCTTTCCCTTTCATCCCGATTGCCAAGAGCCTGCTGCTGGCGATGATAGTGCTGCTGGTCAGCCAGGGAATCGTAATCCTGCTACGCAATTTCCATGCCCTGCGTAGCGGCCGGTTTCCGCCCGAACGAAGCGCCGGGGACGTGCTGTAATCATGTTGGCGTTGTTACTGTTTCTCGCAGTTGTGCTTGTCCTCCTGGCCGGTTATCCCGTGGCATTCAGCCTGGCCGGCACGGCGCTGGCCTTTGCGGCCGTTGGCGCAATGAGTGGCTCTTTCGACCCGACGTTTCTCAGCGTGATGCCAAACCGGATTTACGGCAGCGTGATGACAAACGATATCCTGGTCGCGGTGCCGCTGTTTGTATTCATGGGAGTGATGCTCGAGCGCGCACGCATTGCCGAGAGTCTGCTCGATACGTTGGGGCTGCTGTTCGGCCGGGTGCGTGGCGGGCTCGGTGTCGGCGTGCTGCTGGTTGGCGTGCTGCTGGCCGCCAGCACCGGTATTGTTGGCGCGACAGTGGTAACTATGGGCCTTTTATCTCTGCCAACGATGCTCAGGCGTGGCTACGACGCCAGGGTGGCAACCGGCGTGATTTGTGCATCCGGCACCCTTGGCCAGATTATTCCGCCTTCCATCGTGCTGGTGCTGCTTGGCGACGTGCTGTCGTCCGCCTATCAGCAGGCGCAAATCGATCTTGGGGTGTTTTCGCCAAAAACAGTTTCTGTGGGCGATCTTTTTATCGGAGCGTTGCTGCCCGGGCTGATGCTGGTCGGTTTTTACGCCGCCTATATCCTGCTCACAGCCGCGCTCAGGCCACAGACAATGCCCGCAATTAGCCCGAAAGCCGGTGCGTTGACGGCTGGTCAGCTCGCCGTGCGAGTGGTCAAAGTGCTGTTGCCTCCGGTCGTGCTGATTATTGCGGTTCTCGGTTCCATCATCGGCGGGCTGGCGACGCCAACAGAAGCGGCTGCAGTCGGCGCATTTGGTGCGCTGGTCATCGCGCTTGCCCGACGCGAGCTGGATATGGCGAGGCTGCGTGACGTAATGCGTACAACCACGCGTGTCAGCAGCATGGTCTTTCTGATTCTCATCGGTGCTTCGGTATTTTCCCTCGTGTTCCGGGGCTTTGGTGGCGACGAAACGGTGCATGCGTTACTCACCGACTTGCCGGGCGGCACAGCCGGGGCGGTGATAGCCGTAATGCTGATGATGTTCGTGCTTGGTTTCGTGCTCGACTTTATCGAGATTACTTTTGTGGTTGTGCCGATTGTTGGCCCCGCATTGCTGGCGATGGGTCTCGACCCGGTGTGGCTCGGGGTGATGATTGCGATCAACCTGCAGACATCCTTCCTGACGCCGCCATTTGGTTTTGCTCTGTTCTATCTGCGTGGCGTGGCGCCGGCCGAGGTGCAGACCACCGATATTTATCGAGGGGTGATGCCCTTCGTCGCGATTCAGCTGGTCGCGCTGGCCATTCTGGCTGCATGGCCCCAGCTGGCGACCTGGTTACCCGGAGTCGTTTACGGCTGATTTTGTCTGGGCGGCAGGCTGAAATGCAGCACGACAAACGCAGCAAGCGCGGCAATCATTGACCCGACCAGAATGCCGAGCCGGTCGCCACTGAAGTAGTCACCACTGCCATGCTCGAATGCCAGTCCGGCGATAAACAGGCTCATCGTAAAGCCAATGCCGCAGGCAAACGAGGCGCCAAGCAGCTGCAGCCAGCTGACATTGTCAGGCAGTTTCGCCAGTCGCAGCGCGATGGCCAACCCTGCCATCAGCATGATTCCAACGGGCTTGCCGATTACCAGTCCGGTAATAACACCAAGCGTGACAGGGTGTGCCAGGTCGGCCAGCGAAAGTCCCGCCAGCGACAGGCCGGCGTTGGCGAAAGCAAAAATTGGCAGTATCGCGAAGGCAACGGTGCTGTGCAGGTCATCCTCCAGCTCACGCAACGGGGAGCGGCCCTGCGCATCGCGCATGGGAATACAAAACGCAATGAGCACACCAGCCAGCGTCGCGTGTACGCCAGACTTCAATACCGCGACCCATAGCACGATTGCGACCAGCACATAGGCGGAAACCCGCGTCACGCCGGCCCGGTTCATGGTGATTGCCAAAATCAGCGCCACCGCGGCGGTCGCCAGTGCTGTCAGCGATAGATCACCGGAATAAAATATAGCGATGATCACGATAGCGGCGAGGTCATCGAAAATCGCCAGCGTCAGCAGGAACACTTTGAGCGCAGTTGGAACCCGGCTGCCAAAAACCCCAAGCAAGGCCAGCGCAAAAGCGATGTCGGTTGCCACCGGTACCGCCCAGCCATCGAGAGCAACCGGGTCGCCCCAGTTGAGCCACGCGTAGATGGCGGCCGGCACGGCCATGCCCCCAAAGGCGCCCGCTGCCGGCAATACAATCTGAGATGGCGTCGACAATTCTCCTTCCATGATCTCGCGTTTGACCTCGAGTCCGATGAGAAAGAAGAAAATGGCCATCAGCCCATCGTTGATCCACAACAGCAGCGGCTTGTCGATCTCCAGAGCGCCAACCTGCACCGCGATGGTTGTATCCAGTAAAGCGTTGTAAAGCGACGCGAATGGCGAGTTGGCGACGAGCATGGCAACGACTGCGGCCGCCAGCAGCAACAGTCCGGCGGCTGACTCGAGCCGCAAAAATTCGAGTGCGGCGCTAACAACTTCCTGCGCCGGTTTGGTTATCTTTTCTATTGGTGTGTCAGCCACTTAAGTAATACGCCTTTTCAGAAATATCGTGCCACGCCGAGACTTGTCGCTGAAAAGCGCGGTAGTGACGGTAGACGCGCTCGAACAGCTCATCACCGGCAGCGATTTCCCGCAGGATTTCTTCGGACAGCTGGCGCAGCCGTGCCAGCACGTCGGGCGGAAACGGCCGTAGCTGCACGTTGTGCTCATTTTTCAGCGTCTCGAGCGCAATGTGATTGCGTGCGGTGTATTCGGCAAGCATGTTTTGTGCCGCGGCATCACACGCACGCATCACCATCGTCTGCAGTTCTGCCGGCAGTTCGTTGTAGGCATCGCGGTTGATGATGCACTCGAGCACGGTGTTTGGTTCGTGCCAGCCCGGGTAGTAATAGTATTTGCCAACCTGGTGCAGGCCGAAGGCCAGATCGTTGTACGGGCCAGTCCACTCGGTGGCGTCAATATTGCCGGTCTGCAGCGCAGTGAAAATTTCCGAGCCGGGCAGGCTCACCGGGGTGCCGCCCGCGCGTTTCAGTACCTCGCCGCCGAGACCCGGGATACGCATTTTCAGGCCGCGCAGGTCATCAACGCTGTTAATTTCCTTGTTGAACCAGCCCCCCATTTGCACGCCCGTGTGACCGGCAGGGGCCGGGATGATGTTGAATGGTTCGTAAACTTCACGCCACAGTTCAAGCGCGCCGCCGTGCAACAGCCAGGCCGTCAGCTCCTGGGCATTCATGCCGAACGGAACGGCAGAAAACAGCTGAGCGGCAGCGCTCTTGCCCTTCCAGTAATACGATGCGCTGTGACCGAGCTGTGCCGTGCCCTGGCTCACCGCATCGAAGGCCTCGAATGCCGGTACCAGCTCGCCAGCTGCGTATATTTTTACCTTGATGCGCCCGGCGCTCATTTGTTCGATTGCATTGGCGAGGTACACAGCGCCGGTACCCAGTCCGGGAAAGTTTGGCGGCCAGGTTGTGACCATCTTCCAGCTGAAGGTCTTTCCCGCAGCGCCGTCCATCGCGATGCCGGTTTCACACGGCTGCGTACACCCCGGCAACCCGGCGGCCACGGCACCTGCTCCCAGGCCAGTCAGAAAATCTCGACGTCGCATGTAGTCCTCACAGCCACCAGGGTGAGCAGCTATTCTGGCACGCGGCCTGCACGCAATAAAAAACCCCGGCCCAATCGGGCCGGGGTTGAAGTACGTCCTTGCAGGTGTGATCGAGTGTCCTGATGGGATGGCTGGTGTGGCCATCCCATGTGCTCCCGTCCTTTTGGAGCACCATTTAAGGATACACAGGCTGATGACCGCAGGATGTCGGCAGCCCGGCCCGTGGCCGTCAGCGAATTTCCGCCAGCAATGTAGGCAAAATCCTACAGGGTCGGGTCGGGTTATGCTTCTGAGATGATCGCGTTGCTACAGCGGGTGGGGCAGGCAGAGGTCCGGGTCGGTGATCGGACGGTTGCAGCCATCGGCACCGGGCTGCTCGTGCTGGCCGCAGTCGAGCGCGGTGACACGTCGCAGCAGGCCCGGCGCCTGGCCGAGCGGATCTGCGGGTACCGTGTTTTTCCCGACGGTACCGGCCGCATGAATCTCAGTGTGATCGAGCACGGTGGTGAGGTCCTGCTGGTGCCCCAGTTCACCCTGGCCGCCGATACCCGCAAGGGGATGCGCGCTTCCTTTGCCACTGCCGCAGAACCTGAAGTGGGCCAGGCCCTGTTTGCAGAACTCGCTGCGGCAGTTAACAGCCGTGCCGGCAAGGTCGCTCTGGGTGAATTCGGTGCCGATATGGCCGTTTCACTGGTAAATGAGGGACCGGTGACCTTCTGGTTGCACGCCCCGCCACCTTGATGCGCTTCACACAAGCGTCCCGGGGCCACTGGTATACTCGGTTTATCGAGGCATACGGCGAGGCTCGAAATGGGTCTGGGTAACATAAGCATCTGGCAGCTGGCAATCGTGCTGCTGATCGTTGTGCTGATTTTTGGCACCAAGAAGCTGCGCGTGATGGGATCCGATCTTGGCGGCGCCCTGCGGGGCTTTCGCAAGGCGATGAATGAGGGCGAGTCCGAACAGCTCACCGACGATTCCGGGGCGTCCGATTCGGTACAGCAGTCGCGCGACCAGGTCGACTCTCGCTAGTAATCTGATCCATGTTCGACGCGGGCTTCCAGGAGTTCTTTCTGATTTTCGTGATCGGGCTGGTCGTGCTCGGCCCGAAACGCCTGCCGCGGGTGGTACACGCCGCCGGCATCTGGCTGGGACGTGCCAGAGGGGCGATGACGAAGCTGCAGCGTGAAATCAACCGTGAAATGATGATCGAGGACAGAGCGGAAGCCGTGGCACAACGACGTGCCGCTGCCGAGAAAGAATCCGCCGCAGCATCACCCGGAGAGGAGTGATGCCCGAGCCGGAAGATCAGCACGGCGTCGATAACGGATCGACCCTGATTTCGCACCTGGTCGAATTGCGCGGCCGCCTGTTGCGCATGATTGTAGTTGTGCTTGTCATATTTTTTGCTCTCAGCCCGTTTGCCAACAAGATTTTTACGCTGATAGCCGGTCCGCTGCTGGCACAAATGCCGGATGGCGGCACCATGATTGCGACGCGGGTGATCTCGCCTTTTCTGACACCATTTAAATTAACCCTGATGGTCGCGGTGTTCGTCGCAATGCCGTATATCCTGCACCAGGCATGGGCCTTTGTGGCCCCGGGTCTGTATGCCCGCGAAAAACGCCTGGTTATGCCATTGCTGGTAACCAGCGTAGGCCTGTTCTATGCCGGTGCGGCATTTGCCTACTATGTTGTGTTTCCGATCGTGTTCGGGTTCATGCAGGCGGTGGCGCCGGCCGGTGTTGCTGTGATGCCGGACATTACCGAATACCTCGATTTCGTGATGGTGATGTTCTTTGCTTTCGGTATGGCCTTCGAAGTACCGGTCGCCACGGTACTGCTGGTCTGGTCCGGCTTTACCACGCCGGCGCAGCTTGGCAGCAAGCGGGCCTACGTACTGCTTGGCGCGTTTATCATCGGTATGTTTCTGACGCCACCAGACGTGATTTCGCAGACCCTGCTGGCGGTGCCTGTCTACGCGTTATACGAAATAGGCATCGTGATGGCGCGGATCATGGTGCCGGGGCATCGTGAGGTTGAGGCGCAGCGTAATGGGGCGACCGGGCAATGAAGCGATCGCTGGCAGTTTTGCTGTTGTTTATCGCCGTTTCTGCGCCGGCGCAGCAGGTCGCGTCCACCGGGCTGGTACGGATGGCGCCGGATGGCGAATACATTGCGGCAACAGTTGAGCTGGAGCAGTTTCCCGGTGTGCGCAACCTCGTAACCATGCAGCTGGCGGATGGTTCGGCGCAGGCAGTAACCGGATTTGCCGATTCGCATGTCAGTTCATTCTTCTGGGCCAACGACGACCGGCTTGTTTTCAGCGTTGAGAAATCAGATGACAATGGCAACGGCATCTACCTCGGCAGCTACACAATATTGCGTGATGGCAGTGGGGGACTGAAGCTGCAGGAGCGATTACGCCGGCGCGCTGCCGGAAAGCTCAGCACAGGCTCGCCGCCGTCGCTGCTACACCGGCTGCCAACCAACTGGAACAGCGTGCTCATCTCCCGCACTGAGCCAACGGCCGTATTGCCGGAGGTATTTCAGCTGGATGCGGCAACCGGGCGCATGCGCCGCGTTGTAGGCAGTCAATACAGCATCACGGAGTGGATTGCTGACAACCAGGGGGCCGTACGTGCTGCAGTCGACCGCGGCGCAGATGTGCTCGATGGCAGCAACCGGCTGCTTTATCGGGACTCGGCTGACGATGAGTGGCGCAAGCTGCTCGACTTCAGCGACGAGCGGATGGAAGTACTGGGCTTTCATGCCGACAATCGTCGCCTGATCGTGCTGGCGCGCGGTGAGCTTGGTGGCAAGGCCCTGCACTATCTCAATCCGACCGGCGAGCTGGGTGAGCGCCTGCTGTCTGATTCAGACTTCGACCTCGCCAACCGGGATGGTGCCGCAGGCCTGGTGCAGACTGCGCGTGGCGACATCATGTATTACCAGTATTTTGCTGACACGGTGCGCACGATCTATTTTGACAGTCGCTGGGAGTCACGCCAGCAGGTCATCGACGAAGCGTTGAGCGGCAGTGTCAATACGATAATCGACTGGAGTGACGACGAGCGTCAGGCGCTGGTCACCGCTGTTGCGCCGGACGGCAGCGTCGACTATTACCTGTTCGATACCACCTTCCGCGAGCTGAAATTCCTTCAGCCGCCCGGCGCCTGGATTCGCTGACTTCCTCCTGCCTGCACGAGCGGCTTTAGCCGCGAAGCCGGGACAGGCTCATGCGGCAATTAACCGGGTTGCGGGATTATCCTCAGCATGGTTAACACGCGGGATTATGCGGGGCGCGCGTTATCCGGTCAGTAGCGGTTGAGCTACATCGGCCATGGCGAGGTGAGCTCCAACCGCAGTTGTAGTACCAGCCAGTTCGCGCCTGGGCGCTCCTACACGCGGTGTTGCACCCGACGCGGGATTTCCTCGTGCCTGTAGGAGCGGCTTCAGTCGCGAACATCAAACTCTCGTCAGGCGTTTGGTCTGCCTGCAGGGGCGGAGGTCTTTGAGTCGCCGGGCACCTGAGCGACCAGTCGCGAATCACCGCACCGTTTAATCACAGGGCCGAGCCTATTTCTTGGCGAGCAGGCGGTCAGCTTCGCCATCGAATATCTCCTCGGCCGCCATGGTCTGTACCGCATCGGCGCTGAAATTGAGCGGCAGTGCAGCGATCATTGCGTCTTCTTCGGCCAGGTCAGGTTTTGGCGAGTTGTACTCGATCGGCGACGGCTGGTTGCTGGCCAGCCGATTGCGCAGATCATCGGCGTCACCCGTAACGAAGACAAAATGCATGTCGTCGGTCTGCAGGTATTCGCGTATTACACGATTCACGTCGTTCAGCGTCAGCTGTGCCAGGCCGTCACGTACGTAGTCGGTAAAGGCCGCCGTGCCGTAGTAATCGCTGTCCAGCGCGTAGCCGAGCTGGCGTGACTGGCTGGCCACCAGCAGGCTGACATATTTATCGAGGTAGTTCCGCGTTGCTTCGAATGCATCGGCGCTCATGCCATCTCCTGTCAGCTTGTCGATCTCGTGAATCGCGACCCTGGTGGCAAAGTGGGCATCGTTGTTGTTGCGCAGCGGGCGTATCCAAACCTGGAAAATCTGCTGACGGCGTCCGAGATTGGCCTCGGGCTGTGTCAGGAACATGCCGCGCGGGAAATACTCGATGTACGCGTAATCGCCGTAGTTCATACCACGCGTCGCACGGATACGCTGGTACAGGTGGCTATTGGAGCTGCGGTGCTCACCCAGGTAGGAACGGACGAGCCACAGCGCCACCCAGTCGGGATCGCCCCGGACTATGTTGATGGGGTAACCAAACGAAACGGCAACGCCAGGGGTCTCTTTCTGCAGCACCAGGGCTGTATGTCCCTGCGGGATCACCGGCTGCGGCAGCTCCACAGCGGCAGCAGCAGCCGCCTGCGGCAGGTTGCCAAGGTCGGCGCGCAGCGTCTGCACAAATTTGTCGGAGTAACCACCCGCAAGCCCAACGGTCAGGTTGGCCGGCACGTAGTATTGATTGTAAAAAGACTTTACATCGTCGAGCGTGATCGACTCGAGGTCTTCAACAGCGCCAAGATTGAGCGCGCCGTAGGGATGATCCGGGCCATAAATAACGTTGTACAGCGCTTCCTTGCCAAGTTCTTCATCGTTGTTGGCAACGAGGTCTGACTTGATGGCGCTGATGACGCGGTTTTTGATGCGCTCGAAATCCGCGTCGCGCCAGCCGGGTGTCAGCAGCTGTTCGCTGGCGAGCGAATACCAGTCCGCCAGCTTGTCCTTGTGCACGGTGCCGCCAAGGCGCGACATTTCCTTATCGACGTGCACGCCGAAACCGGAGGCCATCGGGTACATGGCTTCATTGAGTTCGTCGATCGTGCGCTTTTTCGAACCGCCATCGCCAATCATCTGCGCGGTCAACACTGACAGACCCTTTTTGCCAGGTGGATCGTAGGCTGCGCCGACATTGAACAGGAAAGCGACGTCGACCAGTGGTGATGACTGCGACTGCAGTTCCACCAGTTCAAACTCAGCGGCAGGTTGATCGGCCAGTGCGGCAACTCGCTGTTCGAGCGTCGGTCCGTCCTGAATGCCAGCAATCCGGGGTGCGTTGGCCAGGGTCACCGTCACCATGCCGGCGTCTGTGAAATATTTGTTGGCATAGGTCGCCAGGTCAGCCGGTGTCAGTTCAGCGTAGCGTTCAAAAACCTGGTTGAGGGTTTCCGGCGTGCGCTCGAAATGTACGTAGGAGGCCAGCATCGAAGCGATCGAGGCCGAGTTGTCCATGCGGTTGGTAAGGCTGTATCGCTGGTTTGCCTTGATTGCCTCAAGCTTGGCAGCATCAACCAGCTCGGTACGGGCAACCGCCAGCGTGTCGAGGATCTCGTCGCGTACCGTTGCGACGTTTGCTTCGTCGAGCAACCGGGCGGCAACGATCAGCAGGCCGGGGTCCTTCCGGTCGGGGAAGTATGCCCACAGCTGGTCGGCCAGCTGGTCACGGGTTACCAGCTTCTGGTAGATCGCGGAGGTCTCGGAGAAATATACATTCGAGATCAGGTCCATCGCCGGCATGTCTTTGCTGCGCGGGTCGAAACGTGGCCCGCGAAAGCCAATCATGATCCACGGCTGGGCCGGCTGCTCCCACTCTATGTGGTCGTAGTACGGGCCCTGTGGCGCCGGCTCCTGCGGTATTTCCACCTGGTAGTTGCTGCCTTTCCAGCCGCCCCAGTATTTTTTCACCAGACGGAAGGTTTCTTCCGGCTCGACATCGCCGACTACGATAACGGCAGCTTTTTCCGGGCTGTACCAGCGTTCGAAGAACAGCTTTGAGTATTCCATCTGGTCAGGCATCGCCTCGATGTCGCGCAGGAAACCCATCGTCGTGTGCTTGTAGGTGTGGGTTGTATAGGCGTTGTCCTGTATGCGTTCGAGCATCTGGCGTATCGGGCTGGAAAAGTTCTTCAGGTACTCGCCCTTCACCGCCAGCGCTTCAGTTCGAAACTGTTCTTCGGTGTAACTGAGGTTCTGGAAGCGGTCAGCCTCCAGTTCCAGTACTTTCTCCAGGTCTGGCCTGGTAAATGTGATGTGGTAATTGGTGAGGTCCGCCGAAGTGTAGGCATTCTGGTCTGCGCCGGCGTTTTTCAGGATCCGGCCGTACTCTTCCTGCGAGTAATTTGGCGTGCCACGAAACATCATGTGTTCGAAAAAATGTGCGAAGCCGGACTTGCCTTCTTCGACCTCGTTGCGCGAGCCGGTTTGTACCGGTATCTGCAGTGACACGATGTCGGGGTAATCAGTTTTTACCACGATGACGCGAAGGCCATTGTCCAGGTCGCGCATCAGGTAGGGCAGGTCGAATATGTCGTTCACCGCGGCCTGCGGCCCCGCGGCGGCATTCTTTTGCCGCTTCGCGCCAGCGTGGACAGAGGTGGAGGCTATGACCGCAACCAGAGCGGCCAGCAGGACTGACTTGTACATTGGTTTCCCTCGATTGAATGCGCCGGGCCACAGCCGGGCGGCTTGAGGCCGCGCATGATACCGGACTGGCGGCCAGCGTTCCCGTGTTGGATACCCGGCAGACGCCAAAGGTTCAATGCTGCAACGCAAAAAACGCAGATGGTGCAAACCCTGTAAACTTTGCGCCGTCAAAATCCCTGTGCTGCAGGGCTAAAACGAATACCCCGGCCCACAGGCCGCACTACGGTCTTCCCCGGCAACGACGGGCGGGACCCTCCCAGACGGAGTTAAAGAGTAATGCAGGACACTGTCACGACCGCCGGCGGCGGCGTAATACCACACGGCGAGAACGAGCTATTTGGCCATCCCAAGGGGCTGTACGTTTGTTTCGCAACCGAGCTGTGGGAGCGCTTCTCATTTTACGGCATGAAGTACCTGCTGCTGTTGTACCTCACCAAGTACCATCTGTTCAGCGACGCCGACGGGCTGAATGTGCTTGGCTCCTACGCCGGGCTGGTTTATGCGCTGCCGGTAATTGGCGGGCTGCTCGCTGACCGTTATCTGGGTTTCAGGAAAGCCGTGGTGCTCGGCGGCATCATGCTGTCACTCGGTCACGTGCTCATGGCCGTGGAGGGGCACCAGGCAGTTAACTATGTAGCTGGTACTGTCTTGTCAGCGGATCTGGCGCTGGCTGATGGCAGTATTCTGGCAGCCGGTACCGTTCTCGCGGAAGATATCGTCAAGCGCGACCTGGCGGCGCTGAATGTGTTTTACATGGCGCTGGCGCTGATCGTGATCGGCGTTGGTTTCCTCAAGCCCAATATTTCAACAATTGTCGGGCGGCTGTATGAAAAGAACGATCCGCGTCGCGATGCGGGTTTCACCATTTTCTATATGGGTATCAACATAGGTTCGTTTGTAGCCACGCTTCTGTGTGGCTGGCTTGGCGAAACCTACGGCTGGAAATACGGCTTTGGCGCCGCCGGTATCGGCATGATCGTTGGGCTGTTTACCTTCCTCTACGGCCAGAAGTACCTGTACGGCCATGCCGAGCCGGCAGAGCCCGCACGACTGAAAGAATCAGCTCTCGGTCCGATCAACAAGGAGTGGGCGATTTACATCGGCGCCGTGTTGTCACTGGCGGTTGTGTGGTTCCTGGTGCAAAGCGTGCACGTTGTGCATGCGGCCCAGAACAGTCTTTTGATTGTTGCCATCGTCGGCCTCATCCTGCATGCAATGATGCATCAGCTCGGTGACTTTGCCGACAACAAGGCCACAATGCTTGCAGGTGCTACGGTGCTGTTGGGGCTGACCTGGGCGCTACTCGGCGGGTTCGAGCAAACCCTGTTTTTTGCCAACACCGACGCCTGGCTGGGTTTGATGCTGCTCGGCCTGGTCGCGTTTGTCACTTACGGGTTTGTGGCCCACAAGTCCGTGGAGTATTCGCAGACCGTCGTGTTGATGGTGCTGATCGTCTCGACCATCGTGTTCTGGGCATTGTTTGAGCAGTCTGCGGCCAGCATGACGCTTTATGCCGACCGGGTGGTCGACCGCGAAGTGGGTGGGTTTACCATTACCGCTGCCCAGTTCGGTTCGCTGAACGCCGGGTTTATCATGCTGCTGGCAATACCATTCGCAACCTTGTGGGTGTGGCTGGCCAAGCACAACATGGAGCCGTCCACACCGGTCAAGTTTTCGCTTGGTATTATCCAGGTAGGGTTGGGTTTTGGTGCGCTGGTGCTGGGCGCCGGTTTCCCGGACCAGGCCGGCAAGGTCGCCGCGATCTGGCTGGTTCTGGCATACCTGCTGCACACTACGGGTGAGCTGTGCCTGTCGCCGGTGGGGCTGTCTGCCGTCACCAAGCTGTCGATTGGCAGCGTGGTTGGTGTGAGTATGGGCACCTGGTTTCTGGCCACCGCGCTGTCGGAAACCCTCGCCACCCAGGTTGCCAAGGCAGCCGCGCTGGATACTTCCGGCACCGGCGGACAGGCGACTGATGTGGCCAGCGCGCTGGCATCCTACACCGAGCTGTTTACTTTCCTGATGTGGCTCGGCATTGGTGTCGGAATTTTCATGCTGGTGATCTCGCCCTTGCTGCGTAAGGGCATGCACGACGTTCACTGAGCTTAAGTCTCGGGACTCACTAATGCGGCCGCAATGGCTGTCGCAGAAAAGAGAATTGCATATGAAAAAAGCGAAACGTAGTTATCTCCTGGTGGCCTGCCTGTTGGCGGCCTGCAGCAGCGACGAACAACCAAAACCGCAAGTCGATGCAGCGGCGCAGGTAAAGGCCGCTGCCGATGCGGCCCGGGAAGATGGCGTAAGCGCCAACGATGCGCGCGATTTTGTCACTGATTACAACGCTCAGGTAAAGGAGCGGCGCCAGGAAACGTCGCGTCTGGCCTGGGTGCAGGCAACCTACATTACCCCGGACACCGAATGGCTCAACGCACGAGCGACAGAAGAAACGCTCGCATTCAACAGTGCAATGATCGAACGAGCGAAGGCTTTTAAAGACGTTGCGCTCGACGATGAGACTGCCCGCGCGATTAACCTGATAAAGCTGGGCTCGTCGATGCCGGCGCCCGATGATGAGGTCAAAAGAAAAGAACTGGCCGAAGTTGCCCAGCGCATGAGTTCAACCTACTCCAGGGGCCAGTTTTGCCCCGATGGCGAAGCATCATGCAGCAAGCTGGAAGACCTGGTTCAGCTGATGGCAACCAGCCGTGATTTTGATCAACTCGCCACGACCTGGGTCGGTTGGCGCACAATCTCGCCGCCGATTCGGGCCGACTACCAGCGTTTTGCCGAGTTGACCAACGAAGGCGCCGGCGAGCTGGGGTATGACAATCTCGGCGCCATGTGGCGTTCCGGGTACGACATGAGTGCCGACGAATTCGAGCAGGAAATCGAGCGCCTGTGGCAGCAGGTCAAGCCGCTCTATGACCAGCTGCACTGCTACGTGCGGGCGGAGCTGGGCGAGTTTTACGGTGTGGACAAGGTGCCGCAGGACCAGCCGATCCCGGCGCACCTGCTGGGCAACATGTGGTCGCAGAACTGGGGCAACATCTATCCGCTGGTCGAGCCCTATGCCGGGGTGGCCAACCTCGATGTCGACGCTGCCATGCAGGCCAAAGGCTACACAGTCGAAAAAATGGTGCGCCAGGCAGAAGATTTTTATACCTCGCTCGGCATGCCGGCGTTGCCGGATACATTCTGGGAACGCTCCATGTTTACCCGGCCGCGCGATCGCGAAGTGGTTTGCCACGCCAGTGCCTGGCCGATGGACGGCGATGACGATGTGCGTATAAAAATGTGCACACGCATCAACGAAGAGGATCTGCGCACGGTTTTCCACGAGCTGGGCCACGTGTATTACTTCCTGGCCTACCAGGACCTGCCCGAGGTCTATCATGGTGGCGCGCATGACGGCTTCCACGAGGCGGTCGGGGACACCGTAAACCTGTCGATGACGCCGGCATTCCTGCAGGAGATCGGGCTGGTCGACAGCTATGATGTCGACGAGAAAGCGCTGATCAATCAACAGATGAAGGCGGCACTGGATCGCATCGCATTCCTGCCGTGGGCAAAACTGGTCGACCAGTGGCGCTGGGACGTGTTTGCCGGCAAGACCGCGCCGGAAGATTACAACAAGGACTGGTGGTCTTTGCGTACTCAGTACCAGGGCATCGTACCGCCGGTCGAGCGCAACGAGGAAGACTTCGATCCCGGCGCCAAGTACCACATACCTGGCAACACACCGTACACGCGGTACTTCTTGTCATTCATTTTGCAGTATCAGTTTCAGCGCGCGCTTTGTGAGCAGGCTGGCATTGACGGCCCGCTGCACGAGTGCTCGGTTTACGGTAGCGCCGAGGCCGGTGAGAACTTCTGGAAGATGCTCGGTATGGGGCAAAACCGCCCGTGGCGCGACGCCCTCGAGGCGTTGACCGGCTCGCGTGAAATGGATGCCACAGCAATCATTGACTATTTTGCGCCGCTGATGACATGGCTCGAGGAAAAGAACGCGCCGCGCCAGTGCGGCTGGTAGGAGCGGCTCAGCCGTGCGTCGCGGCTGATTGGGGATAGCAGGGTGAAAGGAGTCGACCGGCTGCGCCGGTCGACGATAGTTCATTGCCGCAGGTCGCACCCGCAGGAAATTAACCGGCGGGGTAGACGTAACTGGACTGGATACCCAGCGGCAGGCCGATGGCATAGTAAATCAGCAGGAAGGCCGTCCAGGTCACCAGGAACCAGAGCGAGTACGGCAGCATCATCGCCGCCAGCGTGCCGATACCAGTGTTCTTGACGTAGCGCTGGCAGTAAACGACAACCAGCGGGAAGTACGGCATCAGCGGCGTGATGATATTGGTGCTGGAATCGCCGACGCGGTAGGCCGCCTGGGTCAGGTCGGGCGAAATTCCCAGCGTCATCAACATGGGCACAAATATGGGCGCCAGCAGGCCCCATTTACCGCTTGCCGAGCCAACAAACAGGTTCACGAACCCTGTCAGCAGCACGATGCCGACAATAAGTATCGACGGGTAGTTCTGCAGGCCTTTCAGTGCCTCGGCGCCGGCCAGCGCGAGCAGCGTGCCGAGGTTTGATGCGCCAAATGAGTAAACAAACTGCGCGATGAAAAACATGATGACAAGGTAATAGGCCATCGTGTTCATCGAATGGGTCATGCCCTGGATGACGTCCTTCGTGCCCTTGAGCGTGCCGGCCACGTAGCCAAATACGATGCCTGGTATCAGGAACAGGAAAAATATCAAAGCAACAATCGACTGCATGATGGGCGCTGTGAAACTGGCCAGACGGCCCTCGGTGTCGCGCCACGCTGATCCCTCGGGCACCATTGTCAGGAACAGGATCGCCAGCCCCAGCGCCATAACGACCAGAGCCCACAACAGACCCTTGCGTTCTTCATCCTTGAGATCGTGCATTTCCGGCAGGTCTTCGGCGTCGCCATCGATCGGGGTGTCGGCAACGCGCGGTTCCACAACCTTGTCGGTTATCCACCAGCCCAGACCGACGATCAGCAGTGACGATGCGGTGGTAAAGAAGTAATTATTCAGCGTGTTGATCGCAATACCCGGTTCCAGCAACTGAGCGCCGCCCTGGGTCAGGCCCTGCAGCAGCGGATCGAGTGCGGACGGCACGAAGTTGGCGGAGAAACCCCCGGAGACGCCGGCAAAAGCAGCTGCGATACCGGCGAGCGGGTGGCGGCCCGCCGCATAGAAGATGACGCCGCCCAGCGGAATGACCAGCACGTAGCCGGCGTCGACAGCGGAGTGGCTGACGATACCAACCAGGATCACCATCGGCGTAAGCAGCCACTTGGCTGTGACATTCAGCAGCGCGCGTATACCGGTGGTGATAAACCCGGAATGTTCAGCAACGCCGATACCAAGCATGGCGACCAGCACCGTGCCAACCGGCCCGAAGCTCATGAAGTTGGTGACCATGCGCTGCAGGAATGTGGTGATGCCGCCGGCGGTCAGCTGATTGATGACCACGATCGGTTCCTGTGACCGCGGGTCTATATAGCCAAAGCTCACATAAGACAGGAGCCAGGACAGTACCCAGACGATAAACAGCAGCGCAATGAACAGCACCGCCGGGTCAGGCAGCTTGTTACCGACCCGCTCGACAGTTTCGAGGAAGCGATACATGAAGCCCCGCTGTGCTGCAGCCGGTGCGTTTGTTTCGGTCATCCCCGTCTCCCCATCGTCGTAGCCGTCTTGAGTGTTGGCTATTCTTGCGCCCGCAGCCGCAATTGTCTATCTATACTGAGGTCTCGAGGCCGGGTATCGGGGGTCAACCGATACCCGGCCCGGTTTTTTTGCGGATCCGGTCGATGAGCGAGCGCTTTTATAAACTGCAGGTTGCCGCGGCATTTGCCGTCGTTTACATCGTCTGGGGCTCCACCTACCTCGGCATCCGCATCGGCGTGCACGATATGCGGCCCGGGCTGCTGGCGGGAATTCGTTTCACCATAGCCGGGCTGGTCATCATCATGCTGGCGCGCACGCTCGGGCAGCGCATGCCATGGCGGCGCGGTGACTGGTTCCTCATCGCTTTGATGGGCCTGTTGATGATCGTCATCGGCAATGGCGTCGTGACCTGGGCGGAGCAGTGGGTCGAGTCAAATCAGGCCGCGCTGCTGATTGCCAGCTCTGCGTTCTGGACAGCGTGGTTTGGTACGTTCGGCGAGCGCGGCCACGCGCTGAGCACGCGGGCGAAGCTTGGCCTGCTGTCGGGTTTTGTTGGCGTAGCGTTGATACTCACGCCGGAGAGCGGCTTAACGACACGCTATTTCTGGGCGCAGCTGGCGATACTGCTGTCGCCGATCGCCTGGTCATTCGGCACGATCTACAGTCGCTCGCGCGATGTTGCTGCCGCGCCGCTGATGATGGCGGGCTGGCAGATGCTGGCCGGCGGCGTGGTGCTGCTGGCGCTGGGCATCGGTGCGGGCGAGCTGGAAACGGTGACATGGAGTCGTCGTGGTATCGGTGCGCTTGTTTATCTGACGGTGTTTGGTTCGTGCCTGGCCTACGCCACTTTTATCTGGCTGATCAACCAGACCACGCCGGATAAACTGGCGACAATTGCCTACGTCAACCCCGCCATCGCCACTGTGCTGGGGTGGTGGTGGCTGGACGAGGCACTGGCGGGCACGCAGTTCGTCGGCATGCTGATTATTATCGTCAGCGTGTTCGTCGTGACCGGTGCGCCAAAACGCAGCTGACTACCTGAGGGCCTTATAAAGGAAAGGCAGGCTGACATCCATGCGGTAGTCGATGCTCGAATGCGTGCCGTCAAATTCCTCGTAACGATGTTCGATGCCGTGCTCGCGCAGCCGGCGTGACAGGATGCGAGTACCGTAATGGATACGGTACTGGTCGCGCCAGCCGCAGTCGATAAAGATTCCCCGCAGTGACCGGAGATTGTCCTTGTAACGGCCAACCAGATTTATCGGGTCGTGACGCAGCCACCGGCGCCAGCGTTGCGGCAGCAGTTCTCCGGTTTCCAGGTCGAACGGCAGGCGAAAACCATTGGGCGCTTCAGGGTCCGGGTCATAGCTTGCCGCCATGGCCAGCTGCATCAGGCAATGTATTTCGCTGCCCTTCGGGTCTGGCTTGCCCCAGAACGCTTTCAGGAAACGCCGCACCCGGCCATCGTCCATGCCGTCTCCGCTGTTGCGTGCTTCCTCCGCAATATTCACCGGCCCCGCTGTACGCCGCCGCCGTCGGTGGCGCGCGAGCGTGTCCAGCGCCGCTGGCCAGTCAGGTCGGTAGACAAAGTCAAAGTAGGCATCACCGGAGTGATTAGCAACAGCACCCCAGTATTTCGGGTATTTCATACCGTGGATGATGGCGCCGTAGCCGCCCGAGGACTTGCCAAAGCAGCCGCGGTGATCGCGATCGGACAGCGTGCGGAATTCTTTATCAATGAAAGGTATCAACTCGCGGGTCAGGTAATCGGCATAACGACCGATTGCCGTGGAGTTAATGAACTGGTTGCCGCCGAGGGCGGTGAAGCAATCGGGGAAAACGATAATGCAGTCGCCAATTTTGCGGGCATGTATGAGCCGGTCGACACGCTCAGGGATGTTTTCATCAAAATTTTTCCAGCCGGTGTGGGCCAGGCCTGAGCCGGTAAACCCGGCCAGGTCAAACAGGACCGGTAACCGTTTCCTGCTGTTGTCGTAACCTGGTGGCAGGTATACATCGAGTCGTCGCACATGCGGGTCACCCAGCGGATTGTCGCGCAGCACATTCGAGTCATGCTCCAGGCTGACAACGCGGCCGGATTTCCAGCGTGGTCTCTTGATAGTCATGCTATTTCCTCGTGTACCGCTCCAACCAGTCAGTCAGAGCCAGCGCGAATCGCTGCGGCGACTGCGGATCCATTCTGAAATAAAGAGCCGGCTCAATCAGCTCCAGTTCCATCAGCCAGTAGTTATCATCGAAATTGCTGCGTACAAAGTCAGCCCTGGCATACAGCAACGGTTCCTTCACTGCGTCCACTGCGGCACGGCCGGCAGCCCGCAGTGCCGCATCGGCAGTCGCCGGCAGAATATCGCTGCCGTGTTCTTCCTGGCTGCGAAAGTCTCCCGGCTTGGGTCGCTTGCTGATCGCATGACTGTACTCACCGTTGAAGTAGAACAGGGAGTACTCTCCCTCAGTCACAATGCTGCGCACCATCGGCTGGGCGAGGTAAGCGGTATCGAGGTAGTAGCGTTCGACTTCAACGGCACGGTCTGCGGCAGTATCGCGCTGCAGCCGGAAGGCGCCCTGTGCGGTATGACTTACCTGCGGTTTGATGACAATTTCGTCACAATCGAGCCGGTCGAAGATTGACGGCAACTCGCCACCAGCCAGCGCGCCGCCGAATAAAGAAGGAACGATATCGACGCCGTCTTGCTGCAGCCTGGCGAGATAGGTTTTTTGCAGATTCCATTTTGCTATTGCATGCGAGTTGGCCAGCAGCGCACTGCTGTTTTCAATGGCTGCCAGCGCCGCCAGGAATTTGTCAGGCTGCGACTGGTAATCCCACGTCGACCTGATGACTACGATATCGAAATCATTCCAGTCGACATGCGGATCGTTCCACGGAATCGCTTCGACATCGAAACCACGCTGCGCCAAAGCGGGGTAAGCAAGTTCGTCGTCAATGACGAAATTACCGCGATCGGCAAGAGTAAGAAATACACAGCGGGGCATGGGCTTACGGCACGTTATCGCGGTAGTTGTGAACCAGCTGCCGCTGCCGTGTATGCTGGCCGCGGTTGCAGGAGAGAATACCGGAGTCACTGCTGGATGAGTAGCGAGATTTTCCACGTTATCGAGCCGCGCGCTTTCAATCGGGAATTGCTCGACGAGCTGTGTGAATTAACAGACACTGCGAGGGCGCTTGCCAAGAGCCGTGCAGGTGCTGACGCATTGCGCGGGTTGCTGGCAGACAAGCGGGTGATGCTTTATTTCACTCAGGCCTCGACCCGGACGTTCCTGTCATTCAATAACGCCTGTCACCTGCTGGGTATGCGCACAAGTGAGATTCGCGACCCTGCAATTTCTTCGGAAATAAAGGGCGAGAGCTTTGACGACAGCATTCGCACCTTCAGTTCCTATGTCGATGTCATCATCATGCGCACGCCGGAGCGCGGACTCGCGGGGCGTGCGGCGGCACTGATGGACCGGATCCCGCGGCGTGTCCCGATAATTAACGCCGGCAGCGGGCCGGATCAGCATCCGACCCAGGCTTTACTCGATATTTATACGCTGGAACGCAGCTTTGCCGGCCGTGGCGGTATTGATGGCAAGACCATCGGCATGATGGGCGACCTGCGACGTGGCCGCACCGTGCGCTCACTGTGCCATCTGATGAAGAGCTATCACGACGTGAAGCTGGTGTTTATTTCGCCACCCAGCTTTGCGATACGCAACGATATCAAGAAGCAGCTGGCGCAAAGCCAGATCAGTTTTTCCGAGACCGGCACGCTCGACGACGTTATCGGCAGTCTCGATGCACTTTACGTGACCCGCATGCAGTCGGAATGGGATGTCGAAGGCGAATCGCTGAAGGTCAACCTGGGTGAATACTCGGTTGGCCCGGACGAAATGAATCTGCTGCCGCAGGATGCGGTGGTGATGCACCCGTTGCCACGCGGTCCGGAAATCGACCCGGCCGTGGACGAAGATTCGCGTGCGGTGTACTGGCGTCAGGAGCGTAACGGCATGTGGATGCGTGTCGCGCTGCTGGTCAGGATATTCGGCGCGGCAACGGCACTTACCGAGGCGGCAGCCCGGGTCGTTTCAGACTGACAGTACAAAAGGGCCAGACCGTCAGGCCTGGCCCCGCTCAGGATCAGTCGCCCCAGAATTTCCACCAGGGTTTCTTCTTTGTCTGCTGCTCGACGCGCTCGGCTTGTTGTTCAGCGCGTGATGCTTTCATTTCATCCTGAATAGCCTGCTTTTCTTCGGCTGATTCGGCAGCCTGCAGGCGCTCGCGATAGTCTGCCCGTTCCCCGGCGCGCACTTCGCGCTGTTCTTCGCGGACATCATTCTGCTCCTGCTGGTATTCGCGCACCATCTCGCGCTTCTGCCCCTGCTGTTCGTGGCGCTCGGCGCGCCTTTGGGCTGCTTCGGCATGGATGGCGGCACGCTCTTCGTCTGTCTCGGCGGCCTGCATACGATCGCGGTGCTGGCGTGCTTCATCGCGACGTCCCTTGCCACGTCCGTCGTGGCGGGCTTCGTCACGCAGTGCGCGCATCTCGTCGCGCTTCATTTGTCGGGCATCACCGCGGCGATCATCGCCGTCGTCGTCGTCGGCATCACCATCATCTTCGTCGTGATCACCTTCGTCGTCGTCGTGATCGTCGTGATCGCCGTCGTGATCACCTTCGTCGTCGTCGTGATCGCCGTCATCGTCGTCGTGATCGCCGCCATCGTCGTCGTGATCGCCGTCGTGATCGCCGTCATCGTCATCATCGCCGCGGGCACCACGCATCGCGCGCTCCTCCTCTTTCTCGGCGCGAAGCAGCACTTTTTCGGCCCGCTTGTCAGCTTTGGCAGCGGCCTTGGCGGCTTTGTCACCAGGAGCAGCGAGTAGCATTGCCGGCGCCGTCAGCATGGCGGCCAGCAGAACAATCAGGAATCGGATTTTTCGCATATCGGTTCTCGTTGGGAAAAACAGCTCAGGAACGCTATTCTGCCGCAAGCGAAACTGAACATTGCAAACAAGTAATACACATTAAGATCAATAAGTTGGCAGTAAAAAACCGTTGACACGGCCGGCTGCAGCCGGCCGACTGCTTGACCCACCCTGCCGGCGGCTTACCATTCGCCGTTCACCGGTGGGGGAAAATGATGGATTACGAGAAGCTTGGCGCGTTTTATCTGGGCAAGGCCTACGATCTCGAGAACAAGCAGCGTCGCGACGATGTCGTGCTGTACGACTCCAAAGACCTGACCACGCATGCCGCAATTATCGGCATGACCGGCAGTGGCAAGACCGGTCTGGGTATTGGCATGCTGGAAGAGGCCGCAATCGACAAGATCCCGGTCATTGCCGTCGACCCCAAGGGTGATCTTGGCAACCTGTTGCTGACGTTTCCAAAGCTGCGTCCGCAGGATTTTGAACCGTGGGTCAATTCACGCTCGGCATCTGACAAGGGAATGACTACCGCGGAATACGCCGAGGCTCAGTCCAGCTTGTGGCGCGAGGGGCTCAAGGACTGGGGTCAGGGCGCGGATCGCATCAAGAAGCTGCGTGACACTGTCGATCTTTCTATTTATACGCCCGGCAGTAATTCGGGCCTGCCTATTTCCGTATTGCGCTCTTTCAACGCGCCATCCGCCACAGTAATGGAAGATCTTGATGTCTATCGCGAACGCGTGCAGGCAACCGCAACCGGCATCCTGGCATTACTGGGTATCGATGCCGATCCGATTACCAGCCGCGAACACATTCTTATTGCCAATATTCTTGATCGCTCCTGGCAGGAGGGCGGCAGTCTGGACCTCGGCGGTCTGATCGCGGCAATCCAGGATCCGCCGATCAAACGAATTGGCGTGATGGACCTCGATTCGTTTTATCCTGCCAAAGACCGTCTCCAGCTCGCCATGCGGATGAACAACCTGCTGGCTGCACCGGGTTTTGAGGCATGGATGGAAGGCGAGCCGCTGGATGTTGGCAAACTGCTGCACACCGAAAGCGGCAAACCGCGCGTATCGGTAATTTCCATTGCCCACCTGACTGAAGCCGAGCGCATGTTTTTTGTAACCATGCTGCTCAACGAGTTGATTGGCTGGATGCGTTCGCAGTCGGGTACCAGCACGCTGCGGGCGATTCTTTACATGGACGAGGTGTTCGGCTACCTGCCGCCAATTTCCAATCCGCCATCCAAGCCGCTGTTCCTGACGCTACTGAAACAGGCGCGCGCTTACGGCGTCGGCCTTGTGCTGGCGACGCAGAACCCGGTTGATCTGGACTATAAGGCGCTGTCAAACACCGGCACCTGGTTTATCGGCCGGCTGCAAACCGAGCGCGACAAGGCACGCGTGATGGAGGGGCTTGAGGGTGCGGCTGCCGGCGGCAACTTCGACAAGCAGCGCATGGAACAGATTATCGCCGGGCTCGGCAAGCGGCGCTTCCTGCTGCACAACGTGCATGAGGACGAGCCGGTCGTATTCAACACCCGTTGGGTAATGTCGTACCTCGCCGGGCCGTTTACCCGTAACCAGATCCGCAAGCTGATGAAAGGCCGCAAGCCGGCGCCGGCGACCAGTGCCCCTGAACCGGGGAAAAAGGACGTACGTGCGGCAACGAAGGCCGTCAAAGTGAAGCGGCCGCAGGAGCCGGTGTTGCCGGCTTCGGTCAAGCAGTATTTCATGCCGGTTGGCGCGCATTCACCGGGTGACAAGGACCTTGTTTACGTCTCCAAGGTAGGTGCCGGGGCCGAGATTGCCTATTCCAGCTCGCGTTACAACGTCAACGAAGAGCGCGAGGTGTTTCTCATTGCTGACGTCGATGACGGCCCGGTGCCGGTGGACTGGGACGACAGCGCCGAGATCGAATTCGATATAGGCAACCTGGAAAGCGATGGTGAGCAGGGCGCAATATTCACCGAGCCTGCCGATGCTGCCGCAGAGCCAAAGAACTACAAGAAGTGGGAACGGTTGTTCAAGACCTGGCTGCGCACCAACAAGCCGTTGAAGCTATACAAGAGCAAAACCTACAAGCTGGTGTCGGAGCCGGGCGAGACTGAGGGTAATTTCCGGGTGCGGCTGCAGGAACTGGCTAACGAGAAACGCGACCTGGCTATAGAAAAACTGCGCGACAAATATGCGAGCAAGGTTGCCACTCGCGAGGAGCGTTTGCGCAAGGCCGAGCAGGTTATCGAGCGCGAACAGCAGCAGGCCAAGTCGAAAAAACTCGATACAGCCATCAGCTTCGGTACCGCCGTGCTCGGATCACTGTTGGGGCGCAAGAAAGTGAGCCGCACTTCTGCGTCGCGTATGGGCACTGCTATCAAAAGTATAGGCCGCATGGGTAAGGAAAAAGGGGACATCAAGCGTGCTCGCGAGACCGCCGAGGCAGTGCGTGCTCAGCTCGAGGAGTTGAACGAGCAGATGGAGCAGGACATAGAGGAGCTGGAAGATCGTTTTGATGCCCAGGATGAGGAGCTCACCGAGATCCAGGTGAAGGCCACGGCTACCAATATCACCGTGCACTTTGTTGCCCTGACCTGGATGCCGCACTATCGTGACGCGGCCGGCCGACTGCATCCGGCTTACGGCTAACCGGACCATCAGATCCAAATGCTCGATGCGCGTGTTGATCCGGGCGAAATAGCCGGCATTTACCGGCGCATTGCCCCGGTCTACAACGTCTGGGCAACGCTTGCTGAAAGCCGGGCCCGCAAGCTCTGTTTGCGGTTGGCAGCGATCCGTGACGGCGAGGCGGTGCTGGAAGTTGCCGTTGGTACCGGGCTGGCTTTTGCCGGGATTCTCGCCGCAAACCCTGGTGGCCGTAACGAAGGTATCGACCTGACCGAAGCGATGCTCACCCGGGCGCGGCGGCGTGCCAACAGGAACGGTAATGATAATTTCAGGCTGAGCGTCGGTGATGCCCGTGCGCTCGAATTTCCCGATTGCCAGTTCGATGTGGTGATCAACAATTACATGTTTGATTTGTTACCTGAAACGGATTTTCTGCCGGTGCTGACCGAATTCCGGCGTGTCCTGCGGCCGGGCGGCCGCCTGGTTATTTCGGGTATGACAACGGGCAAACGCTGGTACAACCGGCTGTGGGAACGTGTCTATCGGCTCAATCCTGCCCTGCTTGGTGGTTGTCGTGGCGTCGAACTGTTGCCCTACGTGCAACGGACCGGGTTCATCGATGCGCAGCGTAGCTACATCAGCCAGATGACCTTTCCGTCGGAAATCATCCATGCTGTTGTGCCGCAGCAGCGAATCGAATAGCTATTCGATCGAGAAGGCGTGCACCATGCCTTTCGCCGCGGCAGATTCAGCGATAAACGCGTAGCTGCCGGGCTGCAGGTCCAGCTTGAAGTAAGCCGTATGGCCCACCGGCATTTCGTGGGTGCCACCAAGAAATCGTGCCGGCGCCGGTGTCCGCAAGCCGTCAATCGCGAGCCAGTCCATCCAGTCAATGACTTTATCGAGATCGGTGTTGTCGTCCAGACGGACCAGGTGGATGTCATTACCCAGGGCCCCCTGCGGATGCTCCTCGAATGTTGCAGCAATCACTTGCTTACCGCGTTTCAGCGAGCCATCGATAACAAATTCAAAATTTTGCAGAGCGATCTGAACATCGGCTTTGGGCTCCGGTGCGTTTGCGGTTTCAGCGGTAACGGTCAATTCGCGGATCATGCCGAGGTCGGTATGGAAAATGCCTTCATCTGTCTTGATGTAGCACTCCATGGTGTAGCGGCCCGGTGCCAGGTACAAAGTGGTTTCGGTGGTTACGCCGCCCGACGCCAGTCCGTTGCCGCCCATCTGTTTCACTTCGCTCCAGTACCAGGGGGGTATGTCGGCAACGAGCTTTTCCAGCGCCTGCTCATAGGTGATTTTCCCGTCGCGCACGGCGTAGGCCACACCGAACGCCGGCGGCACTTCATCCAGGTACTGTTCAAAAGAAACAGCGTCCGGCAGCCGCTGAAACAGGATGAAATGCGGCATGCGTCCGGCGTTGCTCATGCGAAATGTGATCCAGCCGGAGGGTATGCTGTCAGGGGCTGCGAAGCGATAGTCGCGTGCCGTCACCTCAACGACATAGGGACTGGCTGCAGTTCGTGGCTGCGGCTGTGTCGCTACCGAAGCCTTTTCGCCGACACAGCCGCTGATGGCAACTGCAGCCGGCAGGATAAGAAGCATATATTTCATTGCTGTCTCCCGCTGAGTCTGCTACACGCAAGTGTAGTCGGTCCGCTGCGGCTTGTTCAGGCGTCATCGCCGCGGGCGCGACCGTATTTTTCGACCAGGTCATACTTGCGCAGGCAGCCGCGCAGCTGGTGATAGGTGAGCCCGAGTTGTTCAGCGGCGTGACGCTGGTTGTAGCGGCTGGCCTTCATTGCGGTGTCGATCAGGCTCACCTCGAAATCACGGACCGTATTTTTGAAATCAAGCGGCAGGGAGTGAGTTTTTTTACGTCGTGGTGCTGGTGTCTGCGGCGATTCACTACCAGCCCTGGTTGGCAGCGTCAGTGCCCGGGTACGTGGCAGGTAGGGCGACTCAAACGGGTTGAGGATAATTTTGGCCACCGGCGTTTCCGTTTCTTCCCAGCGGTAAACCGAGCGCTCGACGACATTTTTCAGTTCGCGTACGTTGCCGGGCCACTCGTGATCCAGCAGCGCCTCGATAGCCGGCTCGGCGAAACCGGGGAAAAACGGTCGACCCAGTTCGGCAGTAATCGTAACCGCGAAGTGTTCCGCCAAAGATAAAATGTCTTCGCGCCGGGCGCGCAGCGGCGGAATGACCAGAACGTCGAAAGCCAGCCGGTCCAGCAGGTCGGCGCGGAACGCCCCGGTGCGGGCAAGAATCGGCAGGTTTTCATTGGTTGCGCCCACTATGCGCACGTCAACCGCTATCGTTTCGCTGCCGCCGACCCTTTCGAACTCACCGTATTCGATGACACGCAGGATTTTTTCCTGCATGCGCCGCGGAATAGTCGCAAGCTCGTCGAGAAACAGGGTGCCACCATCGGCACGCTCGAAGCGGCCGACATGGCGCGCCGCGGCACCGGTAAAAGCGCCCGCCTCATGGCCAAACAGTTCGGACTCCAGCAGGCTCTCGGTGAGCGAGGCGCAGTTGAGCTTTATCAACGGCTCGTCCCAGCGCCCCGACAGGTAGTGCAACCGCGAGGCGATCAGTTCCTTGCCGGTGCCGCGCTCGCCGATGGTCAGGACGGGTTTGGACATTGGCGCGGCCTGGGACACCTGCTCCAGCAGGGCGACAAAGGCCGGAGCCTCACCGATTATCGATGGCATGTGCGCGCCGGGGGTACTCATTGGTTAATTCTACGAACTTCCAGTGCAATTGACCATTACATGGCTAATTTCACCAATTCCGCCCGTGTCTTCCGGTGACCGGCGTCACAGTTATTCACTGTCAGGTCAATGCCTTATGACAACCGTCAGGCACTGGCACGAAAAATGCTTTGTACCGGGTGAGGCAACAAATAACCTGAGGAACCATAGAATGGGCATCTTTTCGCGTTTCACCGACATCGTGAACTCCAATATCAACGCCATCCTGGAGCGGGCCGAGGACCCGGAAAAGATGGTGCGCCTGATGATCCAGGAAATGGAGGACACCCTGGTCGAGGTGCGTTCGTCCGCGGCGCGCGCCATTGCTGACAAAAAGGAACTCAACCGCAAGCTGGAAAGCTTTGAGCGGGAAGAGGCCGAGTGGCAGCGCAAGGCCGAACTTGCCGTACGCAAGAGTCGTGACGACCTGGCCAAGGCGGCGATTGCTGAAAAGCAGCGGGTAGGCGAAGCGATTGCTGCGGCGCGCGGTGACTACCATGCCATCGACGAAGGCCTGTCACAGCTCAATGAGGACATTGGCCGGCTGGAAGAAAAGCTTGGCGACGCCAAAGCACGGCAGAAGGCATTGATCATGCGCCACGCTACAGCGTCGAAGCGACTGGAAGTTCGCAAGCAGCTGCACGACGGCAAGATTGACGATGCGTTAATTCGTTTCGAGGCCTACGAACGCCGCATGGAAGACCTGGAAGGACGCGTCGAAAGTTACGACATGGGTCTGGGCAAGGATCTCAATTACGAATTTGCCGGGCTGGAAACCGATGAATCGGTCGAACAGGAACTTGCGGATCTCAAGAAGCGAATTTCGCAAACTGACAATTCCTGATCGGGCGGGGTAGATAAAGTATGGGTGAAATAATTGGCATATTGTTCGTTAC
>JABDJB010000095.1 GCA_013003425.1 Gammaproteobacteria bacterium
ACAGGAACGACTCCCTGATCAGGCTCAGGTCGACCAAATCCACCGTGCAGTTATTAGGGATACCAATATCCGGGTCACAGGCATTACCGATACCATCGCCGTCTGTATCGAGCTGGCTGTTGCCACCGGCATCGGCGATTACGGTGCCATTCGCAATCAGGATGCAGTTGTCTTCCGAATCGACAACGCCATCACCGTCGCTGTCGAGCGGGCAATCGCTGTCGTTCGCATCGACGGTACCGTCGCAGTCGTTGTCGAGCCCGTCACTGCACGACAGTTCATCGGTCAGCTCGGTCGGCTCACACGCCGGCACCGAGCAGTCCTGCGGGCAGCTCGCTGAAGTTTCCTGGCCTTCGCACATGCGATCACCACAGGTGGCCTCGAGGCGCGGCATGACGCGGCAGAAATAATTGCTGTCGGTATCGATACAGCGACTGTCATCACAGCCAACCGTGCTGCCGCAACAGAAGTCGACGTCGCCGTTGCAGTCCTGCGGGCAAGTGTTGCAGTCTTCACCGTCTCCGGTTTCGCACAGGCCGTTGCCACAGGCAGCGCCGCTGACCTGGGGGCAATCGACCGGGCAATTGAATCCATCTTCACCAGCTTCGCAGAAACCGTCGCCATCACAGGCCAGTGGATCGTTAACGGTCTGGAACTGCCGCATCATCTCGTGATCTTCGTGGTCGAGGATGTGGCAGTGATAGGCAAAACGCCCGGGGAAATCTTCATATCGTGCGATTACCCGCACCCGCGTGCCCGGTTCGACACGAACAGTATCTTTCCAGGTGTTTTGCTCCCAGGCCGTCAGCGGCAGAAGGCTGCCGTCACTCAGCAAGCTGCGATCGAGCACCTGGAAGGCGACCAGGTGGATGTGCACCGGGTGCATCATCGAGCTCGGGTTTTCAAATTCCCAGATTTCCGTGGTACCGAGCTGCACGAATTCAGACAGGTCATCCCAGCGTTGCGCGCCGGTCGGCGTGCCGCCTGGCCCATCCAGCGTACGGATCACCCACTCGTTACCGGCGCACGGTTCGCCGACTCTCTCCAGCCGGAACCAGCGCGACAGGGTAGCATCGGCTTCGGGTATTGGCGTTACAGTCCGCAACTGTGCCGGTACCGGGTCGGTAAACCCGGTATCCGCTGTGACGACAAACTTCATCACATTGAACACACGTGGCGCGGTCGGTTCGTCATTACGCAGCACGACTTCGGTACCCGGCGCGAAGCCGGCGAAATCGACGATCACGTCGAGACGTTCGGCAGCGGCCATGGTTATCGTGTCAAGCGGGATCGGCGCGGTGATCAGCCCGAGATCGGCGCCAATCAGGGTAAACGGGATGCTCTGCCCGGGATCAGCGAGATTTTCCAGCCGCAGATCGTAGGTACGTGCCTGTGAGCCGTTGAGTAAACGGAAACGGTACTTGCCCTGCTTCACCTGCATCACCGGCCATACTTTGCCGTTCGCCAGTACCTTGTCGCCAAAGAATGCGTTGACCAGGTTGGACGGGTAGTTCAGCTGACCCGTGGACAGGTCGATGTCGCGATCCTGGATGACCAGCGGAATCTCGAATTCGCCGGCCGGCAGGCCAAGCCCGTCCTCGAAGTCATCGCGCAGCAGATAGAAACCGGCCAGGCCACCATAGACATTCAGCCGGGTAATGCCCAGCGCATGATCGTGATACCACAGGATGCCGGGCAACTGGTCGTTGGGGTATTCGTAGACGTCCATTTCACCCGGAAGCATCGCGAACTCAGGCTGACCATCGAAACGCGCCGGCACGTGGCCGCCATGCAGGTGGGTCACAACCCGCGATGAGTTGCTGTAGTAGTTTGGTCCGTGCGGACATTCGTCGACCGCGAACATGTGACCGCCCGGTGGCAGGCCATTGATGAAGGTCACCTCGATCGGTTCACCAACGCGGGTCTCGAAGGTGTCGGCCGGGTACTTGCCGTTATACGTCCACAATGTGGACGGTGGCAGCTCGCTGTGCAGCTGCTGGCTGGCCGTTTGCGCTGTTACTTCGTATTGCTCGACGCCGTCGCCACGGGTTGCAACGGGTGCCAGTATCCCGGGTATCGGTAACGCATCGACAAAAGGCTCCAGCCCGCAATCGAAGGTGGTCTGGCTGCACTGGCTGCCTGATCCCTGGAAGCTGCCACCCTGGAGCTCACAGATATCGCGCTGAACACCGTCGCTGCACGACTCATCCAGGTTACAGCACGCGCCGGCCGGTTGTGGACACATATTCGGCACACACGAACTGGTTCCCGTATCTGAAGTGCCGCCAGCGGCGACGCAGTCATCGGTAGCGAGCACGCTGCAGTCGCCGCTGGTAAAACAGCAGGCAAAAAGCTGCACCGGCGGTGTGAATTCGATGAGAAGTGCTGGTTCCTGATTCGTGTTCTCCCTGCTGTCGAACCGTCGTGCCGTCTGCGCCAGGCCCGCTCCCTCGGCACCGATCAGGATCCAGCCGTAGTTGCCAGCCGGGTCATCCAGCCACGCCTGCGCATCGCTGGCCATTGCACCGTTGCCTGCATCGGCGCTGTCCCAGATCGCATCGGACTCCTGCTCACTGACCGATGCGCTGCCACTGGCGGCAGCATAATCACCACCCGGGCTCGTCCAGTTGTTGTTCAGTGGGTCACCCGGGTCGTACTGAGCCGCCAGCCAGGTTGCATCTCCGGCATCAGCGCCGGCGCCGGAACCGCCAGGGGTACCGCAGTTGACCGAGCCTTCGCCCCAGGCGCGTGTCAGCGGGTGCAGCTGCATCGTCCGTGGCTCGCTGTCCGAGGTCTGATTCATCCAGAGTGTCAGCACCACCCGGTTTATGACGCTACCGGCAGGAATACCGGCGGCCGCCAGATCGAAACGCAACAGCGCCCGGCGTGGTGACTGGCCGCCATTCTGGCCGGCATAAATTTCCTCCCCGGCACCGCAGGTATTTTGCGGAATGTTCTCGTAGATTGTGTTGTCGGCCGCGGCTCCAATGGCTATCGTGTCCGCCGCCACCGGCGAAAAAAGCATAATTGTCACGGCTGCCAGCGCCAGCCACGTGGAAAAATTCACAGAACCCTCGCTTCCCAACCTGGCGATCGCTAACGCCAGGGATTGCGGTTTATGCTTCATCATAGTTACACCCGTGCCGGACAAGCTCAACACCTGGAAAGCTGCAAGAATGAGGCCGTCTGTCTGTATAAAGACGGCTATGTAAAGCAGGTTCCCGTTTTTGAGCGTAGAAATGTGAGTCGCTTCACTTTCTATCAGTTACTTATGTAACCCCTGGCGGGGGTCGGCGCGCAGACCGGGTACAAGGTGTAAGGTAAACCGACATGATACGGGGTCGCGAAATTGCTGCCACAATGCCTCGCTGACGGGTGAGCGCCGCCCGGCTCGGGTGTCGGGTTGGCGTCTGGCGCGGCGCTGTCAGCGTCGTCGGGTAAACCGCGGCAATGAGCCGATCCGGACTGCCGCAGGCGATCCTGTCAGCTGTGCTCTGCTACCCTTGCAGCCATAACCAGCCCGGCGGCTGGCCCGTTCTTGCATCAGGGGATTCAGATGATTAAAGCAGTGTCAGTATTGTCGGTTTTGATGGTCTTGAGCGCCTGCAGTGCCCCCGAGTCGGACGCGCCTGCAGCAGCCTTGCCGGCCGGCTCCGAAAGTGCCGGTGCCATCATCGCTTTGTCGAAAAAATGGCAGGCAGCGCTAAACGGTAAAGACACCGAAACTCTGGTCGGCTTTTACACCAGCGACGCGCGCGTGATGGCGCCCAATGCGGAACTCACCCAGGGCACCGCAGCGGTCAGAGACGCCTTTGGCGGGATGATCGAGGCTGGCCTGTCTGGCGAGCTGAAGACGCTTGAGGCACGCATGGCCGGTGATATCGGCTACAACATCGGCACTTACCACCTGAAGGCCGGCAACAATGAAGTTGACCGCGGCAAGTTCATTGAAGTCTGGCGCAAGGTCGATGGCCAGTGGCGGATCAGCAGCGACATCTGGAACAGCGACCTGCCCGTTGCGCCGGCGTCGGCAGACGTGGCCATGTTCATCACTCACGACGTAGCTGATGCTGGCAAATGGCTCAGCGCCTGGCGCGGCGAGAACAGCCGCCACGACCAGTTCCTGGCCAACGGCGCAGCCAGTGTGCAGCTGTTCCAGGACACGGCCGATGCCAACCACACTGGCCTTGCCATTGCTGTATCAAACCTGCAGCAGCTGCAGGGCTTTATCGGCTCGCCAGAGGGAACCGCGGCAGCTGCCGAAGACGGCGTCGACCTCAAATCGCTGACGGTATTCGCCCCGGCCCAATAGCAGCAGGCGCTATTATTGGGGTATGAACTACCTCGATAAGGCAAAGATCGTTGCGCACATCCTGCGCTGGCGCCTGACCTGGAGCCGGCGCGATACGGACTACCTGCCGCCGGAACCGTTGTCGCCAAAGTTCATGACGGCACGTCAGGCGGCCGGGCTTATCAGGGATGGCGCCTGCGTGATCAGCTGCGGCATTTCCGGCAACGCCCGTTGTTCGATATTCCTGTGGGCAATACGCGAGCGTTTCGAATCGGGGGCCGGCCCGCACGGTTTGACCTGGATTTCGGTCGGCGGCCAGGGTGGTCGCGGCCGGGTACCCGGCACCGTAGAAGAAGTCGGCATCGACGGCCTGGTCACGCGTTACATCGCCGGTCACACCGAAACCGCAAAATCCATGCTGCATCTGGCCGACGCCGGCAAGCTCGAGCTGCACACCATGGCCCAGGGCGAAATGACCCACGTGATCGAAGCCCAGGGACGCGGTGATAACACCGTGCACAGCACAACGGGCGTGGGATCGTTTCTCGACACCCGGGTTGCAGCCGGTTCGGCGGTTACACCCGCGGAAAGCCTGGTAACACCGGCCGGAGAGGAACTCGAATATACGCTGCCGTTGATTGATGTTGCGCTGTTCAACGCGCCTTATGCAGACCGCGACGGCAATATCTACTTCGATGAGGCCGCGACAATCACGGAAAACATCGAGGCAGCACGCGCCGCACGTCGCAATGGTGGCATCGCCTGTGCCGCGGTCGCTGGCCTGATTGAACGTGATGATCAGCGTATTGGCCTGCGCGCCGATGAAGTCGACGTCATCGTTATTAACCCGCACAATGAACAGACAGGCTCGGTACCGCAACGCAAGGCATGGCGCATGTTCACCGCTGGTGCCAGTGAAGACGAGCACGAGGCCATTACCCGGCTGAAGTTCATCAACGAAACACTACGCATCACGCCCCACCGCAGCCGGGTCGATCACGCGCTGGGACGACTTGGCGCGCGTGCATTCACCCGCAATGTGCCCGCCGGCGCGACGGTCAACATCGGAGTTGGCCTTGCCGAGGAAGTCTGCCGCACGCTATATGACAGCCGGGTTCACGAGCAGATTACTTTCACTACCGAGTCCGGGCCGTACGGCGGTTTGCCTGCACCGGGGGTTTTTTTCGGCGCAGCCATCAACCCGCTGCGGCTGGAATCGTCGGCATGGATGTTCCACCACTATCGCCGGCATCTCGATGCCGCAATGCTGGGCTTCCTGCAACTGGACCAGCACGGCAACATCAACCTGTCAAAACGCGGCCCGCGCATGCTCGATTACGTCGGACCCGGCGGCGCACCCAGCATTATCGACTCGGCGCGCACGGTTCTGTTCATTGGTAAATGGATGCAGGGCGCAAAAGTATCGATTGACGGCGAGCGCCTGCGACTGCTGCAGCCGGGGCAACCGAAAGTGCTCGAACAGGTGGATCAAATAACGTTCAGTGGCACTCACGGGCTGCAACGTGGCAAGAAGATAATGTACGTTACCGACCTGGCGCTACTGGAGCTGACTGCGGAGGGATTAACCTTGCGTGCCGTAATGCCCGGTATCGATATCCGGCGGGACTTGCTGGCGAACACACCGGCACAGATCATCGTACCGGACAACCCCGCCCCCGAAACGGTGTCGGCTGCAGTTGTGACCGGCTCTGATTTCCACCTGAAATGGACCAACACATGAACGGCGGCCACCACATTGCCCAGGTACTCAGGGCACATGACGTAAAGTTTCTGTTTACCCTCTGTGGCGGGCACATCTCGCCTATACTCAAGGCCGCCAAAGACACCGGTATCCGTGTCATCGACGTACGCCACGAAGCAACCGCCGTATTTGCCGCCGATGCGGTCGCCCGGCTGACCGGCGTACCCGGCGTGGCTGCTGTCACGGCGGGGCCCGGCGTAACCAACACCATCACGGCAATAAAGAACGCCCAGATGGCGCAGTCTCCGGTAGTAATTCTTGGTGGTGCGACCGCCACCGCGCTGAAAGGGCGCGGCGCGCTGCAGGATATCGACCAGATGGCGCTGGTGCGTCCACACGTAAAATGGGCTGCCACTGTCAAAACTGTGCGTGACCTTGCACCTACCGTGCAGCGCGCTTTGGACACGGCCCGCAGCGGCATACCCGGGCCGGTATTCGTCGAGTGTCCGGTCGATCTGCTGTATGACGAAGCAACGGTACGCGAGTGGTATGCGGCAAGTACGCCGCGTGGCTCAGGCATAGCCGACAGGCTGGTGCGCGCGTGGCTGCAGCGGCATTCGCGACGGCTGTTCGCCGGCGCCGGTGCCGAACCCGAAATTGCGCTCAGCGCCATCATGCCGCCACAACCTTCGACTCAGAAAATCAATCGCGCAGCACGTTCGCTGGAAAATTCACAACGCCCGGTGATGGTCATCGGCAGCCAGGCGCTGGTTGACGCCGGTCAGGCGTCCGCTGTAGCGGCAGCGGTCGAGCGCATCGGTATCCCGGTGTACCTGTCAGGCATGGCCCGTGGCCTGCTTGGCGCTGCGCATGTGCTGCATCGCCGGCACCAGCGACGCAAAGCGCTGCGCGAGGCAGACCTGGTAATCCTGGCCGGCGTACCGTGTGATTTTCGCCTCGATTATGGCCGGCAGGTATCGCGCCGGGCGCGGCTTATCTCGGCCAATCGCAGCCGCCATGACCTGCGCCAGAACCGGCGCCCCGATATCAGCGTGCCCGGCGATGGCGGGGCGTTCATTCGCGGGCTCGCCAATGCACTGCCGGTTACCAGCGATGATCGCTGGCGTGAGTGGAAAATGAAGCTGGCCGAACGCGACACCGAACGAGAAAAGGAAATCGATGTCAATGCAGCCGTTACGGGCGACCATATCAATCCGGTTGCGCTTTGCCGCACCATCGATGCCGAGCTGCCGGATGCCAGCGTAATCGTTGCTGACGGCGGTGATTTTGTTGGTACCGCATCGTATATCGTACGACCGCGTGCGCCGCTGTGCTGGCTCGATCCCGGCGCGTTTGGCACGCTGGGCTGCGGCGCCGGCTTCGCGCTCGGTGCAGCATTGTGCAAACCCGATCACCAGGTCTGGGCTTTGTTCGGCGATGGCTCGGTAGGCTACTCATTGGCTGAGTTCGATACGTTTGTGCGTCATGCCCTGCCGGTTATTGCCGTTGTCGGCAATGATGCGAGCTGGGCACAAATTGCGCGCGAACAGGTAAAAATGCTGGGCGACGATGTCGGCACGGTACTGGCGCGAAGCGATTATCACAGCGTTGCGGAGGCACTGGGTGGCAAGGCTGTCCTGTTGACGCAGGCCAGCCAGACGGCTTTGAGACTGCAGGAAGCGCAGCACCACGCCCGCAGCGGTTCGCCGGTGCTGGTCAATGCACATCTGGACCGCACCGACTTCCGCGAGGGCTCCTTATCAATGTAGCAGCGGCTTCGTGGGAGCGGCTGTGGGTGCGGCTGTGGGTGCGGCTGTGGGAGCGGCTGTGGGTGCGCTGTGGGAGCGGCTTCCAGCCGCGACTACCTGCGACCAGGTGCAAACCCTGTGGCAAGTTTTGGATGAGGTTCGCGGCTAAAGCCGCTCCTACAGGGAATCTTTAACACCACGCGAGAGAATCTTCGGGCTTCGTGGGCGCGGCTGTGGGAGCGGCTTCCAGCCGCGACTACCTGCGACCAGGTGCAAACCCTGTGGCGGGTTTTGGATGGGGTTCGCGGCTAAAGCCGCTCCTACAGGCGATCGTTGGCACCACGCGAGAGGTTCTTCGGCCTTCGTGGGAGCGGCTTCCAGCCGCGACTACCTGCGACCATCTCTCGTGTGAGCTGCTTCAGGTGTGATCTTCGCGATGATGCCAGTGCCACAGTTTGCCGCGATGCTCACGTCCACGCACGATGTAGCTGATGACCAGGCCAACAACCACCAGTGGCACCACATAGAGCAGTAACGGCGAAGCCAGAACCATAAGCGGGAATGCGAAAGCAATAACAACCAGGGCTAACAGAATTTCCATAGCACCCTCCTGCGGTTTCCCACGCTCAGGTTAGACCCTGCCCTGCTGCCGTCACAATTCGGGCTAGTACCTACCGCTGTGGACCGCGCCCCAGCCGGCGATGACACGCCGCGCATATGGTGAGTAACTCGGCATAGATGTCGGCCCGCTGGCCCGGGTCTTCTGCCAGCCGTCCGTCAGCAGCCAGCTCGTGCACACGCATGGCCCAGCGCCGGATGCGAAATGCACCATTGTCATCGGTCCCCATCTCATGAGCTGCCAGCGGAGTCTCCAGCAACAGCTCGGTACCCTGTTGCCAGGCTACATCGGACGGGCCGATCAGCCCTTCCCACATGCGGTCGGCAGCCCACCCATGCCGTTGCATGTGAGCCACTGCGGCAAGTTCATCGCCCGGCGCGGGCGGCACGGCAAAGTTGTTGGTTACCCTGTTTCCCTCATGACACGCGCCGCAGGTATCTGCCATTTCAGTTACCAGCATGGCAGCAGCCCTGAAATCCTTTGCCGTGAGCATTGAGCGGGCCGCGACTCGCACTCCTTCGACATGAGAATGCCAGCCAGCCGGGGTCTCTTCGGGCGCCGCATGTTCCGCCAGCCACCGTGCCGGCTCATGAGTGCCAGGCAAATCGCCGCGAATGATTGCATCCTTTATCTGGCTGACTGCCGCCAGATAGTCATGCATCCGCGCCGCGGACTCGGGCAACGATTTATCTGCCGGTTCGGCAGATACACCGGCAGGAACCGCACACATGGCGGTGCATAACAGGATCGCCGCATATATTTTCATCATGCCTCCGGTGAACGGCCTCACCGGAAATACTGCGACGCAGCCCTCGCGCTGTCTATCGTGGAGTTCCACGACTCCCCGTTCCCACTGATGCAAACCCGCACTGCAGCAGACTCTTGCGCAATCACCTTTTCCGCAGGTTTGGCAGCTTTATGCGTATTGCCGGGTTTCCGCAGCTGCAGATATTCTGAGGCCTGATGAAAGGATGCACTGATCAGCCAGGAGGCTCTCATGATGCCCGCCACGCCATTGCTTGCCGCTGTTACGCTGGCCGGCGCGCCCGTATCGCCAGCTGGTCCGGCATGCGGTCTGGCGAACCCGTTACATGAAAACCCGGTTACCATGCGGCTGATAATCGAACCCGGCGGGCAGCGTTTCGAGACCAGGGGCTGCGATGACTTGCTGCCGCTGTGGATCAAAGCGGTACAGTCCGGCTGATGGTGTCGCCCTGCCCGGCCGGCAATAGGGAACAAGTGTCATGAAGCTCATTATATTCATCCTGCTCGGCACAGCACTTTCGGCATGCGACGGGCCGCACTCCGGCTGCAACGAGGGTGATGGCCGGCTGCTCAAATCCAGCGAGAAAGAGCGCAGCTACCTCGCTATCGCGCGGGACAGCGGTATGTATCAGTTGTGCAGCAGGATAGATGCACGAGCATACGGCGAATGGGCCCTGAATCCTCCTGGCGAGCAAATCGCGCTCACTCGCTCGCGATGCTATTTCGAAAGCGCGATATACAACAACAACCCAAAGCTATGTGATTCGGTAAAACAGATTTCTGCGGATGACCTTGACGGCTCGAAGTACTCGCCAGCCCACTGCAGGGCAGCAGCTGACAGTCGCCCGCGAAAGCCGGTGCTCGCCGTCAGCAAAAGACAGATGGCTGGGTTCCTTTCAGATCTCGGCTTCGCGCCATCGGCGCTGGTGAAGGAATGCAGCGATTTTCTCAGCTCTCTGGATGAAGGTTGGCAGAACGAGCTGCCGGCAGCAGCCGCGCCGGGCGCAACTGCCGCCATCCGGATACGCGCCATACGAGACCACCTGTTCGGGCCGTTCAACAAGCCACGGCATCAACGCCCGCACTGGTATTGCGAACTCCTGTATGACGTTCGCGCCTCGCCGGCAGGGTCGATCGAGATCAGCCTGCGCCCCACTGATGAAGCGACGGATCGCTTCCAGGATGCAGCCCATGACGTGTACCGGACAAAGCTGGCGAACCAGCAGCTGGCCGGCCGTGTGGACAAGCTGCCTTGCACAAGGAGTAGTGATGTACCGATTCGAAGTAGTAATTAGCACCCTGCCCATGCTGGCGGTGCTGTGCGCCGTCCCGGATGCGAAAGCCCTTCCCGATTTCCCTGAGTGGCGTGGAGACGGTATCAGTTTCGAGGCTTTTCAGCCGCCAGATTCAGACTTTGTCGTTTCCGACCAGGCGCCATTGCTGGACAGCGAAATCCATGGCTACGAAGGACCGGTCGTGGTTGCCCTGCCGATACGGCGATACGTCGCGCCCACCGATGCCGACGGCTATCTGCTGTCTCCGGACGAGCTCGTAGAGCGCGGCCTGTTGTCAGCCACCGCAACCCTCAGGGTGCTGGCATACGATGTCGACATCGCAACCGCGACCAACCAGGGGTATGGCGACAGAACACAACGAGCCGGCGACCGCGGGTGGGACGTGGCAGGCGACTGCGATGGCGATCGTATCGTCGATGAACTCTGGCCCGAAAACGACCGGGTGCTGCTGAATGGGGCATTAATCGGAACGCTCAATGGTTACGACAGCGCCTGGCAGGTAAACGAATTCGAGATTCCGATTTCGGAGCTGAAGTTCCCGGCAGCACCCGGACAGACTGCCGAGAACACCATCACTATCGAAGTCGATACCCTCAATGCCGGTGTCCTGCTATCTGATGGCGGCGTGGGTTGCAACTGGTGGTATGTCAAGATCGACTGGATTGCCCTGCAGTTTGCAGCCACGGCCCCGGTGGTTGTCGTACACGGTATCCGCAGCAATGCCGCTTCGATGGCCGGGCTGGCGGCCGGACTCGAATCGGAAGGCCTGATTACAGAAAGCGTTAACCTGTCAGAGCTGCCGCTTCCTGCCACGCTCACGGCTGACTGGGCTACCTGCAGCACGAAGGAGCCCTATAACAACAGCGTTGTCGAGAGCGTCAGGCAATTGCGCGAGCAAATAACATCGATTGCAGAATCCTATGGCTCCCGCACCGTCAGGATTGTCGGGCACAGCAAGGGCGGGCTCGATGGTCGCGCGTTTATCGCTTCACTCTTTGTCGAACCGTTGCCGGTCGCTATCGGTGAAATGGACGGCCAGCCGGTCAGCGCCTCACTGTCGGTCGATTCCCTGGTCACCCTGAACACCCCGCATCGCGGCTCTTTGCTCGCCGACCTGGGCGTGGCGCAAAGAAGGGTTTTGTGGGGCAACACCAACCCGGCACCGGAGTTTGGTGCTCTGCTGGCCTTTGCAGCCGGCAAGTTTGAAGGCTCGTATTATTGTGACCTGACTGCCCAACGCGCCTGGGACCGGGTTCAGGCCAGTCATATTTACTCCACTCAGGCCGCATCGATCGCCACTAATGCCGATGGCGACGCTGACTTTGCCCTCGATGTTGCCGAGGCGGCCGGATTTCCGGGTGGAACATCAGCGGCGAACATCATGTACAACCTGGTCGGTCGCCTGCAGTCGGTCGAGGTGCAGGTAGACCCGGTGTTCAACGCGCCTGACCTGGTCACCATCAGGACGACGCTCAACACGACTACCGAACCTAACGACGCTGTTGTTCCTGTCGCCAGTGCCGCGTTGTACCCACTGCTGGAAGGTATCGGCGCGTGGCATCACATGAGTGTTGCCTCACCACAGAACGGCGCCGCAATTGCGCTCGACGCGCAGGATCCATTGACGGGCGTTCTGGACTGGACAGTACGATGATGCGGGCATTCATCATCGCGACTCTCGCGCCGGCCATCCTGTACATTTCGAATGCTATGGCAATGACCGGCTCGACTAGCCTGACCTTGTCCAATGGCAGTTTCAGTGGTTTCGAGCTCGATCAGGCATTCAGCAGCGAGACCTTTCAGCTCCAGGTATCACCCGGCAGTGAGCTGTCGCTGCAGGTCACCAGCGACAACGCGCTGGAAATAGTCATAACCGATCCGCTCGGCAATGATGTCGCAGCAGCCGAAGTCCAGATATCTGATCAGAACGATACCGATCCGCCACCGCTGGGCGCCAGCGCATTCAGTACGGCACACCACGCAAGATTCAACCGTACAAATCACCTGGCGGGCAACTGGACAATTGCGGTCACGCTGCCGGCCGGCATCGAGACGGCAAGCGGTTACGTAACCAGCACGGTTTCCGGCGGCACGATTGCTGCGATCACCACCAGCCATTCATTGTATAACGCATGGCAGGATTTTCTTGCCGTCGTGCCAGTCATGCGAGATGGGCAGCCGGTCAGTAATGCGGTCGTTACGGTCGATGTCTACAGGGCCGGTGACCGTGATAGTCCACTGCGCAATGCGCAGTTGTACGATAACGGGAGTCCACCTGACGTTGTGGCAGGAGATGGTCTCTACACCGGCACCATACCCGGTTTCAGTGCCAACAGGACCGGGAAGGATTTCGTCGCTGAAGCCACAGTAGTCACCCCACAGGACAACCTCAGCGCCTTCACGTCATTTGAAGTCCGGAAAACGGCCGCCCTTCGGTACGGTGCATTTGAAAGAGTCAACTATCATCCCGGGAATCCGTACGGCATCAATGGTCTCCAGGATTTCGTTGATAATATTGAATTCACTTCCACGATCGACAACAGCTACATTGAAGGCCTGTGGGAAGTGCAGGCCTGTCTTGAGGCCAGTAACGAAAGAGCACTGTGCAAGCGCCAGAAAGCCCGGTCGTACGACTACCAGAGCATTGTAGATACCGAGGTGCGCTTCACGGCGCAGGAGATTCGCGAATATCTTGGCGTCGACGGACCGTATAGCAAATATACAACGCTCTTCGAAATTACCGATGACGGCCTTACGACCGAGGTGGACAGGCTTGCTCCGCGGCCGTCAAATCCTTATCGCGTGCACGGCGATGGCAGCACAGAATATGATCTGCTGCGCCCTCACTTTACGATTCTGCCAGGCCTGATGGCGAGGCTGATCGATGAAGACGACGATGGAATTATCGATTTCCTGGACATCGACCTGCAGTTTGAATGCCTGATACTCTCCTCCTGCCTCGGAACAATCAGCGCTTCACTGGACAGTCCGCAGGGCGTACAAATACGCGCTGCCCGCACGACATTCAGTGCCACGCGAGGCATACAAACAGCAACCCTGCGTTTCGCGGGTTCGGCCATTGCCGGATCGCGGCTTGACGGTCCCTATGCAGTCAACAACGTCACGCTGCGCGATACGCTTGACCGTGGACACCGGGGCACTTACCTCGACAGCCTGGGACAGACGGGTTTTTATTCGTACGCGATATTTTCCACTACCGCAGCCGACTATGACCTGGATGGCTACCCGGATGAAGCAGATAACTGCCCCGAGCACTCTAACCCCGACCAGGCCAACACCGACGATGACGCCTTCGGCAACCGCTGCGATCCTGATTTCGATCAGAGCGGCATCGTCGATGTTGCAGACCTGACGATCATGCGGCAGTACTTTCTTACGGCGACGCCCAACATGGATCTCGATGGGAACAACTTTGTCGACAACGCCGACCTTGCCATTATGAGGGAGTTTTTCCTGCTGCCACCCGGGCCGGGCAGACAATAGGCCTGCCTCGCATCGGTCATGTTGAGACGTTGGCGAACCTAGTCGTCGCTGGCCAGGCCAACCAGCTGCGACGGGGTCAACCGCAACGCATCGGCCACCATGTCGAAAAATGCCGTTTCGAACGGGCTGATCCGCACATCGCTGCGAATAACCTCGGCCAGAGCACGGGCGATATCGAGACGATCGCTATCTTCCAGCTGGCGCGCGGCCCGGTTGAGGTAGCGGCTTAGTGGCGCTTTTTCGAACAGGCCGGACTTCGCCGCAAGGCGTATTTCGCCGGCATCGATATCTTCGTTTGTGATTTTTTTCAGCATTCTCTGCACGGTTTCGATTTCGCACGGATGAATGTTGGTATCTGCACTGGTTGCACGTGCCAAAGTCACCAGGGCAACCTCGTTACGCAACTGGCGCAGCTGCTCGGAGTTCGGTTTGCTGCCCGAAAATGCCTCGACGAGGTTACTGAAGTCTGCTAATCCCATTTTGATCTCTTGCTGTATGAATAATGCTGGCCGCCACCCGGGCGGATTGGCACAGTATAGTAGTAACGCAGGGAATGTGCCGGGATTCAGGCCACCAGCCGGTGCAACTCCGCCGCGGAATTCCCATCCAGCCCCAGCGTTGCCATCGTGCGCGGCGCATCATGCAGGTAATCCCGATCCATCACGATAGAAACCAGCGTGATGATCGCGTCAATAGCGGGCGTTGCAACACCAACCTGCCGCGCCAGGTCGTGCAGGAATACCAGGCCGAAGCCGACATCTTCGTGGAAATAGCGGTTATCAAGGGTGCTCTGCGCCTTGATTCCCCGGAAACCCGGTGCCTGCGAGTAACCCAGGTCATAAGTGGAATCCGACATGTAGCCCTGCGTATAACCAAGCGTCGGATCGGGTATCACGTCGATCCCCAACGCGTGGCCGATGGCGATGCGCTCGCGGTCCACAGTTTCCAGCAACCGGCCGACTGACTCGGTCACGCCGTCCTCGTAAAAGCAGAAATCACCGTGGGTGCGTTCGATCAACGCCGTATTGAGCAGGGTGATCGTCGGGTGTATTACCGGATTGCCGTTCTGCAGGCTGGTCTGAAAAACGTTGGCGGCCGGCAGGGTCATCGGGTAAACGTCACTGATTGCATCGACTGCCCTGCGCGTCTGGCTGGCCGGCAACGCTGCCAGGTACAACCCGCCGCGGAGCTTGAGAAAAACCCTGATCTTGCCGGGCTCGGTAATCCTCACGGCATAGGGCAAAGTTGATGTCTCGGCGACCAGCGGCTCGGCACCACCAAGCTCCAGCCCGGCCGCGTTCTTGAACTCGATCGCGCCGCCGCTGGAGCCCGGACAGACAATGACTATCTGCCCCGGACGCAGGTGCGGCTTGCAGTCATGCGCAAACGGCCTGGTGCTGTAGGCCGGCCCGACAGCGTAAATAAGGTCGGCACTGTCGAGCGCCTGCGCGATGTCATGGCCGGCATAGGCCACCTCGGCAAACCCCTCCAGCTCACCTTCACTGTGTATACCGCCGGCGTCCTGCACTGCGGCGATATTGTCCGGGAATGGCTCAAAATCGAACAGGCTGACCGTGTGACCATGCTGCGCACAGTCAAATGCAACTGCACAGCCCCCGTTACCAGACCCAAGTACTGCGATTTTCATCCCGCCTCCGATTTCTTCATCTGCTCAACAGCAATATCACGCATCCTGAACTTCTGCAGCTTGCCGGTAACCGTCATCGGAAACTCATCGACAAATTGCAAATACTTCGGCACCTTGAAGTGCGCCAGCCGCTCACGGCAGTGAGCCCGCAGCTGCTCTTCATTGCATTGGGCGCCAGCATGAAGCTGGATCCACGCCATCATTTCCTCGCCATAGTAGTCGTCGGGCACGCCAAACACTGCCACCTGTGCCACGGCCGCGTGTTCGAGTATCGCCGCCTCGATTTCGCTCGGGTAGAGATTTTCACCACCACGGATGACCATATCCTTGAGACGTCCGGTGATACGCACATAGCCTTCCTCATCCATGCAGCCCAGGTCGCCGGAGTGCAGCCAGCCATCTGCGTCCACCGCTTTGGACGTTGCTTCCGGGTCACCGTAGTAACCTTTCATCACGTGGTACCCGCGAAAACAGATCTCGCCGGCTGCACCATGTTCCACCGTCTGTCCGGTCTCGGTATCGACAATTTTTACTTCCTGGTGCGGCAGGTTTCGACCGACCGTCTCGACTCGTCGTTGGAGCGTGTCATCACGCGAGGTGATATGTGTCAGAGGCGATGCCTCGGTCTGGCCATAACCGATGAGAATTTCAGGACAGTGCAGATCCTGCATGACCCGGCGCATCAGTGCCGGGGGACAAGGTGCGCCGGCCATGATGCCGGTACGGAGGCTGGACAAATCCAGCTCGCGGCATTCCGGCTGCTCCAGCTCAGCCGTAAACATCGTCGGCACGCCATGCAGTGCCGTGCAGCGCTCCTTTGCAACCGCACGCAGCACCGGCAGTGGTTCGAAGTATTCGCCGGGCAGCACAATGCAGGCCCCAACGGACAGGCAAAGCAGGTTGGCCAGCACCATGCCAAAACAGTGGAAGAACGGAACGGGCACACACAGCCGGTCGGCTGCCGAGAAGCGCATTTCCAGCGCCGAAAAATACGCGTTATTCAGCAGGTTGTGGTGCGTCAGCACCACCGCCTTTGAAAACCCGGTCGTGCCGGATGTGTACTGGATATTGATGGCGTCATCGATATCCAGTGTCGCCGTAATGGCGTCAAGCTGCGCGACGCTGACCTGATCACTGGCTGCCAGCACTTCCTGCCAGGTAGTGAAACCGGGCGCCGGGCGCTGCGTTCGGTCGGCCCCGGCCGGGTCGTAGACAATTACCCGGCGCAGTGCAGGCAAACGCGCATTGGCCAGTTCAGCCGGCTGCCGGCTATCCAGCTCGGGCACCAGCTGCCGCAGGATCGCAACGTAATCCGTCTTGCGAAATGACGGGATGGCAAAAACAGCCTGCACGTCCGATTTTTTCAGCACGTACTCGAGCTCGGCCGCGCGGTAGGCAGGGTTGATATCGACCAGGATGATGCCTGCACGTGCCGTTGCCAGCTGCACCAGCAACCACTCGAGGTTGTTGGTGGACCAGATCCCGACCCGATCACCCTTGCTGAAGCCCAGGCCCACCAGCCCGCGCGCCAGCTCGTCAGCGCGCGCCGCGAGCCCGGCATACGTCAGCCGCGCATCCTGCGGCAGCGAAACAATCGCCTCGTTTTCAGGGTGGCGCGCCGCGACGGCCGCAAAGTGCTGCGGAATAGTTTCTCCCAGCAGCGGCTGGCTGCCACCGCGATGGAAATAGCTGCAACCTGCGTTTCCCATAACCACACCACGCTAGTCAAGCATGCCAGTCGGTACAATCGGGACTACTACGTAGCCATGTCCTGCGGCACCGGAACGACCTCTTTTCGCTGTATTATCGCAAGCGAACGCGAAGCGGGGAGAACGGCATGCAGTGCCCTAAATGCGACAACGCGATGGAGTCGGTGGCCTACAAGACTGTCGAGGTAGACCGCTGTATCAGCTGCAAAGGCATCTGGTTCGACATGCTCGAACATGAGGTGCTCAAGGAACTGAAAGGCTCCGAGACTATCGATACGGGTGAGCCACGCGTCGAGAAGATTCTCGATCAGACGACCCGTTGCAGCTGCCCTGTTTGCCACACCGTTATGATCGGTATGGTCGACCGCGACCGGCCCGATATTCATTACGAAGCGTGCACCGTTTGCTATGGCGCGTTCTTTGATGCCGGCGAATTCAGCCAGTACAAACAGCACAGCGTAAGCGAGCTGCTTGCCGACCTGTTTTCCGGCAGCATCGGCAGGCTGCTGAAAAAATAGGCGGGCAAAAAAACAGGGCAGTTCACCGAACTGCCCCACTTTAAACTTTTCTCTCTCGTTAGCGCCGTGATTTTTTCCGTTTTGCCTTCTTTCGTGTTGCGCGCTTTTTGGCTGGACGTTTCTTTGCGACCTTCTTTTTCCTGGTCGTCTTCTTTTTCACGACTTTCTTCTTGGCTGCTGCCTTTGGCGCAGGTTCCGCTGCCGCTGCCGCGACCGGCTCCGGATCGTACTTGAACGACAGGTTGACCTTTGTCCGGAAGGATTTCACCTTGCCGTCCTCTATCGTCATGTCGAGTGCACTTACTTCGGCAACACGCAGCTCGCGCAATGCCTTGCCGGCTGTCGCAACAGCCCGCTTGGCCGCGTCCTCCCACGAACGGGTGCTGGTCCCGACGATTTCTGTAACCCTGTAAACACTGGCCATTGATCACTCCTTAGTAATTGCCGGCGGCGCCGGTATGACGCCGCTCTTACCAACATAACAGAAACTGTGACGCAGTCTGCTCCGGGTGTTCGGCGAGTAACCGGTTACTTCCAGATATGCCCTCGGGCGCGCGCCGGAAGCAGTGACCCGACAATTGCACGAGTTCACATCGCACTACAGGCTGACCACGCGATGCAGGCACTTCCGGCTGGATATCGACATCCTCTCGCGGAACTTCGATCGCGCCATTCCGCCGCTTTTGACCAGTCGGTTGCCGGGCGGATTCGCGCAGCTGTCGCTACGACGGCGACGCCATCGCCGGACATGCATCTGCGCCGCGCTGATTTAGACACCGGGGATTCCCGTTTGAATGCCCCGCCGAAGCAAGACCGGGGAGCCGGGCCGGCCTGGCAGACGACAGGTTAGCGCTTGCGCGCCAGGTACAACCCGTCAGCCACCGGCAGCAGGCTGACATCAACCCGCTCGTCCGCATGCAACTTCTGATTCAGCGCGTGTAAGGCCTGTGTCTCGGCATCTTCTTTGTCAGCATTCATAACCCGGCCCGACCACAGCACATTGTCCAACACGAGCAGCCCGCCACGACGCAGCAGCTGCAGGCACAACTCATAGTAGTTGTCGTAGTTTTCCTTGTCGGCATCGATAAAAGCGAAGTCGTAGCTGCCGGCCGCACCGGCATCGAGGCGGCGTTGCAGCGTTTCACTCGCAGGGGCCAGCACCAGCTCGATGCGATCGGCCACACCGGCCTCCTTCCAGTAGCGCTGCGCGATTGATGTCCACTCTTTGCTCACATCGCAGCACAGCAAATGGCCATCAGACGGAAGGGTCCGTGCCACGCAGATACTGCTGTACCCGGTAAACACACCAACCTCTATCGCCCGCCTCGCGCCAGTCAAACTGGCAAGCAGCGCCATGAGCTGCCCCTGGTCGGGTGCGATCTGCATGGTCGCCATCTGCATCGGGGCTGTCTCTGCGCGCAATCGCGCGAGTAATTCATCCTCACGCACCGATACCGAGACCAGGTAGTCATAAAGAGGTTCATCGAGAAAATTGGCTTTGCGTGACATGCGCACTCCTCACTGCTGCGCGCATTATCGCGCACCTCTGCCACCACGTCGCGCCAGCGTCTAGACTTGAGATATGCGCTGGCCATCCTCTTGCCAAGTGTTCCTGTTCCTGGCGCTTTGCCCCGGTGTCGCCGCACCGGCTTGCGAAGTACCGGACTATCACATCGCGCCACCCGCCGGGTGGTGCGCCGGAATTGGCGGTTTTGCCGATGCCGATTACGCCACTCCGGGAGTCGCCAACGAACTGGTGATGGTGGAACGCGCCTTCAGCGGCAGCTGGTACCCGGGCAGCAGCGGGTTTGCTATCGGGCTGGATCTTGGCTACCGCAACTATGAAGTCGACGAAGAAATTGGCGCTAACCTGGACCTGTACCAGTTCAGCCTGCGTCCGCAATGGCGGGTTAAAGGTGAAGTGCGTGACTGGCTGTTGCGACTTGCCGCAACACGCGCTGTCTCGTCCAATCGGGCCGCCGACGTGAACTGGCATGCCGATGAAATGTTTTATTCCTCTGCTGCCATTGCGCGACAAGCACTCGATGATCGCCGCACGCTGGTATACGGCGCCGCTTACGATTACAGCTTTGGCAAAGCCGCGCTCTACCCGGTGGCTGGCGTGGAATTAGATCTGACTCCTCACTGGCAGCTCGCGCTGATCGTGCCATTCACCCGCCTGCACTGGGATGGCGGCGGGCGCTGGGCTGCACAATTCCGGTTGTACCCGGCCGGCAGGCGCTGGCGCGTGCTGGATAGCGATACCGGCCGCGACTTCGACACGTTTACACGGGAATTTCGCCTGAGCGCCGAACTGCATTGGCGCCTCGACTCGCGCTGGCAGCTGGTGGCAACGCTGGCCGGTGGCTTCAACCGCAGCCTTACTACGTCGGCCGCCAACGGCAGCCGGCTCGCTGCCGATGTCGATCCCGCGCCGTTCGGCGCCATCGGCCTGCGTTACCGCTCAGGCCGTAACTGACGCCGTTCTGTCAGCTTTCTTTACATTTTGTGACAAACTTGGAAATAGACTAACTCTATGATTTTTATCAATAATAACCTGAGGCTGGCACCAATATTGCTGCATCCGGGTGCCACATCGCATTGTTGCGAGGTACTCCTCAATGATCGCCAAAAAATTTGCAGCTTCAATCCTCGTCGCCGTCGCGGGTTTGCTGCCCGCAGCGTCACTCGCCGTGCCTTTTGCCTACGCTATCCAGGAGAGCACTCAGAACCTGGTAACAATAAACCTCGCAACCGGAGCAATAGCCGTCATCGGAGCGACCGGCGGCGACGATATTGACGGGCTTGCACTGGACAGTTCCGGCGTTCTGTATGGCTCCGACAATGACACTGATTCACTCGTTATCATCAACCGAAATACCGGGGCCATCTCTTCAACTATCGCGCTCAGCCAGGGCATCAGCGACAGCGGACTCGCTTTTGACAGCCTGGACCAGCTCTATCTGGCCGATGACGCAAATTCAGAGCTGTTCACCGTCGACACCAGTGACGGAACTATGGGATTGATCGGCAGCAACAGCGGCGATATCAGTGCTATCGCCTTCAACTTGTCTGACGTGCTGTATGGCGTAGATCCTGTCTCCGATTCCCTGGTGACTTATAACCTCGGCGACGGATCAATTACGGCAGTCGGCGCTGGTTTGGGAGTAGACATTGTCGACGAGCAGGGGCTTACCTTCGACCTGATCGGCGGACTGCTGTACATGATCGATGAGGCCAGTGAGTCTCTTTACTCGATCGACCCGTTGACCGGACTGGCGAGCTTTATTGCCAACCTGGGCGGTGACTACGAGGCGCTGGCATTTTTTGAAGATCGCCAGGCCGCACCAGAACCCGGTGTGTTGTTATTGCTCGGGATTGGACTTCTCGCGTTGACGCTGGTTCACAGGCGCAGACGGAATCACTGGTAACGCCAACCGACCAGACCCGGGTTAACGTCCCTGCCACGCCTTTATCGGCTGTCAGATTGGTGCGGTGCACCTGCGCTAATATCGGGGCATGCCCAATGCACAGATAACCGGCTGGGGTAAGTGCCTGCCGCCGGCGGTCCTGACCAACGACGATCTCGCCGCCATCATGGATACCAGCGATGAGTGGATTGTCGAACGCACCGGTATCCATGCGCGGCGCATCAGTCACGTCAACTGCAGCGAACTGGCGCTGGTAGCTGCGCAACAGGCGCTGGCTGCCGCCGGCCTCGACGCCAATGACATCGGCATGATTGTTTTCGCCAGCGCCAGCCCGGACCTGCTTATACCCAATACCGCATCACGCCTGCAGCAGCGACTTGGCAACAAGTCCGCTGCCGCTTTTGATCTGAACTCGGGGTGCACGGGTTTCGTTTACGGCCTGAAAATTGCCGACGATCACCTGAACAACTACCCCGACAAGCCGGTACTGCTGGTCGGCGCCGAGCGGCTCACCTGGTACCTCGACTGGACCCAGCGTGATTCGGCCGTTCTGTTTGGTGATGGTGCCGGCGCCGTTGTGCTGCAGGCCGGAGATAACGGAGCCGGAGTGATACGCGCCCATCTCGGCTGCGAGGCCGAAGCCGGAGATGCGCTGATGATTCCTGATTTCGGCACCGTGATGGACCGCTTTGGCGATGACCCCACGCATTTCACCATGTGCTTTGACGGGCGCGAGGTATTCCGTCACGCGGTGCGCGGCATGGCGGCCGCCTGCACCACGGTTCTCGCCGATGCCGGCATGAGTGCCGATGACATTGACCTGGTCATTCCGCACCAGGCCAATGAACGCATCATCGATTCGCTGGCGCATCACCTGGGGATCGACGACGACCGCGTGTTCAAGAACATCGCCGAGTACGGCAACACGTCCGCGGCTACGGTTCCCATCGCTATCGTCGAGGCGCTGGAGCAGGGACATATCAAGGCGGGCACCACCCTGCTGATGCCGGTGTTCGGCGCCGGGCTGACCTGGGGTTCCGCCATCCTGCGCTGGGGCGAACGCACCGAACCACTCGGCACTTCCGCGGCCGAACTGCCGCCCTGTGAACAAACCGGCCCCGAACTGATTGCCGATGCCGTCGCCTTTTTCCAGGCACGCAGCTGATCGGCGTCGAACCAGCCTTGACGCTGCTATGCCAGTGACAAAACCCTGCCCGCTTCAGCCCGCAAACTGAGGACCAGCGCATAAATCCCCGCTCGATACTGTGCCCGCCTCTGCCGACCGGTCTGCAACCATGAACTGGTTTGCAGCAGGCGCGATCCTGGCCGCACTCGCGGTAATCACAGGGGCATTCGGCGCACACGGAATGGAATCCCGGGTCGGCCCGGACCTGCTCGACACTTTTGAAACCGGCGCGCGCTACCACATGTATCACGCGCTGGCTTTACTCGCTGTCGGCTGGCAGACGGCGCGCCGTCCCGGTCGCTGGACCAGTGCTGCCGGCTGGCTGTTCGTCGTCGGTATCGTCGTGTTCTCTGGAAGTCTTTATGCGTTGGTAATGACCGGCGAACGCTGGCTCGGCGCCATCACGCCGATTGGCGGCGTGTGTTTCATAGCGGGCTGGATTGCCCTTGCCGTTGGCGCGTTACACCGGTAACGGTGCGGCCTGTTGCTGAGACAGGTTGCTACCTGAAAAGACTTCGGTTCATGCGTTGCCCGCGTGGTGACGGCTTCGCAGGCGCTCGCTCACATCAGTAAGCGTCACGCCCTGATCGGCCAGCAGCACCAGCAGGTGGTATACCAGGTCGGCAGATTCGTCGAGCAGCTCGTCCTTGTCACCGGACGTTGCCGCCAGTGCAACTTCCACCGCCTCTTCGCCAACTTTCTGTGCAACGGCTTTGGTGCCGGCTGCCAGAAGGCGCGCGGTATAGCTGGCCTCATCAGCAGCAGTGGCGCGCGCTGCAATGACCTGCTGCAGCGTCGTCAAAAAAGCGTGGTCAGCAACGTCGAAACAGTTGTCAGTCCCGCGGTGACAAACCGGCCCGGCCGGGCGCGCCCGCACCAGCAGCGCGTCGCTGTCGCAATCGCTGCAGATGTCCGCCAGCTCGAGAAAATTGCCGGAGGTTTCACCCTTGGTCCACAGCTCCTGGCGCGACCGGCTGAAAAATGTCACCCGCCCGCAATCGAGCGTCTGCCGCAACGATTGCGGCGACATATAGCCCAGCATCAGCACCGCGCCGGTGTCGGCATGCTGCACGATGGCCGGCAGCAGCCCGTCGTTTTTCTTCCAGTCGAGTCGCTGCGTATCGAGATTCACAGTCGCACCTCGATGCCGGCATCGTGTAACTGGGCTTTCAGTGCCGGGATGCTGACCGTTTCGTTGTGAAAGATACTGGCGGCCAACGCGGCGTCGACTGCGGTGTCGGCAAACACATCGCGCACATGCCCCGCATTGCCGGCACCACCTGAGGCGACCAGCGGCACATTGCACACAGCGCGCACCGCAATGAGCTGCTCGAGATCATAGCCGTCGCGCGTGCCGTCATGACTCATGCAGTTCAGCACGATCTCGCCGGCGCCGCGTTCCTGTACTTCCTGCACCCATTCCAGCGTCCGTCGCCTGGCCGGTTGCGTACTCGCCGCGCTGCCGGTGTACTGGTAAACAAACCAGTCGCCATCATCCCAGCGACTGTCTATACCGGCGACAACGCACTGAGTCCCAAAACGCAGCGCCAGCGCATCGATGATGCCCGGGTTTTCCAGCGCCGGTGAGTTGACGGAAATCTTGTCCGCGCCGGCAGCCAGCGTGCGCTCGGCGTCGGCCACGCTACGGATACCGCCCGCGACACAAAACGGGATATCCAGGCAGGCCGCAGCACTGCTCACCCAGCCGGCATCGACCGCGCGGCCTTCCGGTGATGCCGTAATATCGTAAAAGACCAGTTCATCGGCGCCTTCGTCACGATAACGGGCAGCCAGCTCCACTATGCCTCCGACATCACGATGGCTGCGAAAACGCACGCCCTTGACCACGCGATCGCCGCGCACGTCGAGACACGGAATTATCCGGCGGGCGACCATTGCGATAACTCCTCTGGTTGCATCACCCCGTCCAGCAGCGATTTACCGACAATGGCCGCGGCAGCACCATCGCGCTGCAGCGCTGCCAGGTCGCCGGCATCGCGCACGCCACCGGAAGCCTGCACCGACATCTGCGGATAACGCGCACACAGTGCCGAATACAGCGATCCAGGCCCGGCCATCATTCCATCACGTGATACATCGGTGCACAGCAGGTGGCGCACGCCGCGGTCGCCGAAGAAATCCAGCGTGTCATAAAAACCCGCCCCGGCATCAGCACGCCAGCCGTCAACGAGTGCTTGCGGTATACCGTTATCGATGCGCACGTCGGCAGCGATGACAACACGCTCCGGACCCAGCTCGGAAATCCAGCCTGCCACATCGTCCGGCGCCTGGAAGGCACGGCTGCCAATCACCGCCCGTGCCACGCCGGCCGCGAGATAAGAGCGCACCGTGTCAATATCACGTATGCCGCCACCGGCCTGCAGGCGCAGCCCGGGGATAGCGGCAATCGCCGCGATAACGTCGGCATTGACCGGCCGGCCCGCGCGGCAGCCGTCGAGATCGACCAGATGCACCCATGACAGGCCGGCCGCGGCATAGCGCTGCGCCTGCTGCAGCGGATCGATAGCGTACTCGGTTACCGCGTCAAACTTTCCCTGTTGCAGGCGGACACAACGGCCGGCAGCGAGATCGATGGAGGGAATCACGTGCATGGTCAGTTCACCGCCAGGAAATTTGCCAGCACTTGTGCGCCCTGCGCCGATGAACGCTCGGGGTGAAATTGCGTGGCAAAGAAATTGTCGCGCTCAAGCACACTGGTGAACGTCGTACCGTATTCACTGCTGCCGGTGGTGTGCTCCAGCAGCGGCACCGCGTAGCTGTGCACAAAGTAGAAGTAAGTTTCCGGTTCAAGCCCGGCCAGCAGCCGGCTGTCACCACTGGCCTGCACGGTATTCCAGCCCATGTGCGGCACCGGGCGGCCGGGCGCAGCCTGCAGCCGGCGCACTACGCCCGGAACAACGCCCAGGCAGTCGAGTTCGTTTTCCTCGGACCGGCCGCACAGCAGCTGCAGCCCGAGGCAAATACCCAGCACCGGGCGATCGCATTCAAGCAACGCCTGGTCCAGCCCGGTGTCGTGCAGGCGCTGCATCGCCTCGCCGGCAGCGCCGACGCCGGGCAAAATGATATGCCCGGCCTGCAACAGCGCTTTGCGCTCGCGCACCACCGTGCCACTGCGTCCCAGCCGTTTGAGCGCGTTTTGCACTGAAGCAATGTTGGCGCCGCCGGTGTCGACTATCGCCACGTCTATCACAATGACCCCTTGCTGCTCGGTATGACGCGGCCGTTGACCGCCAGTGCCGGACGCAGCGCGCGGCCCAGTCCCTTAAATGCTGCCTCCACCTGGTGATGGGTATTGGCGCCACTGACCGTCACGTGAAAACTGGCGCGCAGGCTCTGCGCCAGGCTGTTAAAAAAATGCGGCACCATTTCAGTCGCCAGCTGGCCAATCATCGGGCGGCCGAAACTGGCCTCGAAGCTGCAGTGCGGTCGTCCACTCAGGTCAATCGCGACCTGCGCCAGTGATTCGTCCATCGGCAGCACGTAGCCGTAGCGGCCAATGCCGGCGCGGTCGCCCAGTGCCTGGTCGAGCGCGGTACCCAGCCCCAGCGCAACGTCTTCGACCGTGTGGTGATCATCAACCTCGAGATCACCGCGGCACTCGAGCTGCAGCCCAAACCCGCCGTGCAGCGCCAGCTGTTCGAGCATGTGATCGAAAAACGCAATGCCGGTGTCGATATCCTGTTCTGCGTCGCGATCCAGGTGCACCGCCACGCGCAGGTCGGTCTCGCTGGTGCGCCGCACGATCTCGGCGCTGCGTTTCGGGCGCAGTATCTGCCCGGCTATTTCCTCCCAGCCGGTCTGCCGATCCAGCCTGAACCCGGCCAGGCCGAGGTTGGCGGCAAATTCGAGGTCTGTTGCCCGATCACCGATGACAAAGCTGTTAGTACGATCGATATCGTTGCTGGCCAGGAATTCATCGACCAGGCCGGTAGCCGGTTTGCGGCAACGGCAATCATCGGCTGGCCGGTGCGGACAGATAAACTCCTGCTCGAACAACACGCCCTGTGACGCAAACGTTGTCAGGATAAAATCGTGCGCGTCCCGAAAGTCTGCCTCCGGGAAAGATTCGGTACCAAGCCCATCCTGGTTACTGACCAGCACCAGCCTGTAGCCGGCGCGCGACAGTTCGCCCAGCGCCGAAATTACGTCGGGCACGAAGCGCACCTTGGCCAGCGCGTCGACCTGCTCGTCCGGTGGCTCCTCCACCAAAGTGCCGTCACGGTCGATAAAAAGCACTTTATCCATGAGCACGCTCGCGCGGCACCGCCAGGCTGTCCAGCAGACGGTCGTTCTCATCGGGCGAGCCGACAGTGACACGCAGGCAGGCAGGCATGACCGCATCGGCTGCAAAGTAACGCACCAGGATTCCGGCGTCGCGGCAGCGCGCTTCCAGATCACGCGCTTCGGCGGCGGGCTGCAGCAGCAGAAAATTGCCCTCGCTGTTCCAGACCGTGTGTACGTCCGGGTGCTCGTGCAGCGCAATCGCCAGTCGGTCGCGTTCGCTGCGAATCTGGTCAATCTGCGGCTCCAGCTGGCCGTTGGCAGCGGCAAGCAGCTGCCTGCTTGCGGCATCGATCGTTGGCGCGGGCAGCGGATATGGCGGCATGAGGCAGCGCAGCCGCTCGACCAGGCCCGCCTGCGCCAGCAACGCGCCACAGCGAATGCCGGCCAGTCCCAGCGCCTTCGACAAGGTACGCAATACCACCAGGTTGTCGGCATCATGCAGTCGCCGGGCAATACTGGGCTTGCGGGCAAACTCTATATAGGCCTCATCGACTACCACAATGGCGCGTCCGGCCAGCGCCGCTGCCAGCTCCAGCACGTCGACGTCAGTGCAGACGTTGCCGGTCGGGTTGTTTGGTGAACACAGAAAAACCAGTCGCACCATACCCGTGCACTGCGCTAATACGGACCCGTAGTCAACCTGAAAACCATTCTCGCGTAACAGCGGTACCGTTACACAGCGGGCGTCCTGCAGCCGGACTGCGAATTCGTACATACCGAAAGTTGGCGGACACACCAGCACACTGTCGCGCCCGGCCCGGCAAAAACTGCGCACCAGCAGGTCGATCGCATCGTCGCTGCCGCGCACCGGTAAAACTTCGCCGCTGTCGACACCGTAGTAATCTGCCATCGCGTCGATCAGTGCCGTCGGCTGCGGCACCGGGTAACGATTCAAGCCGGTGCTGTTGCCGCCCGGGTCCTGCGGCGCTTCGTTGGCATGCAGCCTCAGCAGGTCACGTGCATCGCTTGCCGCGCTGTAACCGGAAAGCTGCAGCAACTCCGGCCGCATGACCGCCTGCCAGCTGTTCATGCCGCCCCCGCCCGCAGTCGAGCCAGTCGCAGATCTACCGACTGCGCGTGGCCATCGAGTCGTTCGACCCGTGCCAGCGTAGTCGCTGTTGGGCCGAGGCGTTCCAGACCGGCTGCCGTGGCTTCCTGCACTGTGATCGTTTTCTGGAAGTCCGCAACGCCGAGCCCGCTGCTGTTGCGTGCATTCCCGCCCGTGGGCAACACGTGATTAGTGCCGCTGCAGTAATCGCCAAGCGCTTCCGGTGTCCATCGCCCGAGAAAGACCGAACCGGCGTTTCGCACCCGGTCGAGCCAGCGCCTCGCATCGGTGATCTGCAATATCAGGTGCTCTGGTGCGTAACGATTGACGATGTCAAAAGCATCATCGAGTTTGTCCACGACGATGGCGACGGAGTTTTCCAGGCATTCCCGCACGATCCCGGACCGCGCCAGCTGTTGCAGCTGCCGCTGTGCCTCGCGGACGACAGCGTCGACCAGAGCAGTATCGGTGCTGACCAGCAGAACTTGTGAATCGGCGCCGTGCTCGGCCTGTGCCAGCAAATCGGCGGCAACAAATACCGGGTCGGCGCCGCCGTCGGCAACGACCAGCACTTCCGACGGTCCGGCAACCAGGTCGGTCGCGGTAGCGCCGCCCTGCGTCACGAGCTTCTTGGCCGCCGCCACCCAGGCGTTACCCGGACCAAATATCTTGTCGACCCTCGGTACCGTTTCGGTGCCGTATGCCATGGCGGCAATGGCCTGGGCGCCGCCGATTGCAAATACCTCATCGATACCGCACAGCGCGGCAGCTGCCAGAATCGTCGGGTCTGCATCACCATTGGTTTGCGGTGGCGTACACAGGATACGCCGCGGACAGCCCGCCAGCTGTGCCGGTACCGCCTGCATGATCACGCTGGATACCAGCGGTGCACTGCCAGCCGGCACGTAAAGGCCCACTGTTTCAATCGGCACCTCACGTCGCTCGCACACGACGCCCGGCACGGTTTCGACCTGCACTGCATTGCCCGGCTGCGCGGCATGAAATGCCGCCACGTTATCGCGCGCCACGGTCAATGCACTGCGTAGCCCGCCATCACAATCAGTCAGTGCAGCAGCGAGATCGGTGGCCGCAACCTGCAACCGGGTCAGTTCCGTTCCATCGATACGCGCCGTTACCGCGCGCACGCCGGCGTCGCCGTCACGGCGCACCTGTTCGATTATGTCGGCCGCCTGCTGCTCGATCAGTACTGCCGCATCGTGTGCGGGTCGCTGCAGCAAGCTGTCACGCTCGCTGTCGGTCACGGCGTTCCATTCATGTATTGAAAACATGACTGCCGCTACGCCAGCATCTTTTCTACAGGCAGCACAAGCATTGCGCTGGCCCCGGCATCTTCGAGCGCTTCAAGAGTTTCCCAGAACACTGTCTCGCGACACACCGCGTGCATAGCCACCTTGTTGTTACAGCCGTCGAGGCTGACGATGGTGGGCATCTCGCTGCCCGGCAGCAGGCGGGAAATTTCCGCCACCGCGCTGCGTGGCGCGTGCAGCATGATGTACTTGCTTTCCTTCACCCGCACGACGCCGTCAATACGCCGCTGCATGCGCTGCACCCAGGCCTGCTTCTCCGCCGACAGTGGCCGCGGGGTCGCAATCAGCTGCGCCTGGCTTTCCATGACCACTTCAAGCTCGCGCAGGTCATTGGCCTGCAGCGTGTTGCCGCTGGAGACCAGGTCACAGATAAAATCGGCCTGCCCCAGCGACGGCGCAATCTCCACTGCACCTGCCAGGCGCACGACCTGCGCGACGATGCCCCGCTCCGCCAGGTAGCGGCCGAGAATGCCCGGGTAGCTCGTCGCTATGCGCTTGCCCTGCAACGATTGCG
>JABDJB010000096.1 GCA_013003425.1 Gammaproteobacteria bacterium
GAACTCCAGTGGTAGCGCGTGGGTCTTGCGTCCTGGCGCGGCAACGGGTTGCGATATGACATCACGTCGGGTCGGTAGTGTCAGCCCACGGGTTTTCGGCAGATACGGCGAGTCGAACGGATTCAGGTTTATTTCGGCGACCGGTTCCGCCGGATCTTCCCAGCGATAAACAGAACGCTCGACGACATTTTTCAGTTCGCGCACATTGCCGGGCCATTCGTGATCCAGCAGGATACTGATCGCGCTGTCGGAAAATCCGGCGAAGTAAGGTCGTCCCAGTTCGGAAGTAATTGTCAGGGCAAAGTGTTCCGCCAGCGTGATGATATCCTCCCGCCGTGCCCGCAGTGGTGGTATGACAAAAACGTCAAATGCCAGGCGATCCAGCAGATCGGCCCTGAACGCGCCGGTGCGCGCAAGCACCGGGAGATTTTCATTGGTCGCACCGACGATGCGGACATCGACCTGGATCGTTTCACTGCCGCCGACGCGTTCGAATTCTCCGTATTCGATGACTCGCAGGATCTTCTCCTGCATGCGCCGCGGGACGGTTGCCAGTTCGTCCAGGAATAGCGTGCCGCCGTCGGCCCGCTCGAATCTCCCGATGTGACGGCTGGCGGCACCGGTGAAGGCGCCGGCTTCGTGACCATACAGCTCCGACTCGAGTATGCCTTCGGTCAGGGATGCGCAATTCAGCTTAACCAGCGGCTGCTCCCAGCGCCCGGACAGGTAATGCAGCCGGGGAGCGATCAGTTCCTTGCCGGTTCCACGCTCGCCGATGGTCAGGACGGGCTTCGAGATCGGGGCGGCCTGCGACACCTGCTCGAGCAGGGCGACAAAAGCCGGCGCGGAGCCGATGATCGATGGCATATTGCTAATGGGTGTACTCATGTAGTGTATTTTACCAAGAAAAAGCGTAATAAACTAATTATTAGCGAAAAAAACCTATTTTTTTGAGCCAAGTCAGGAGGCTTGTCACAAAAATTCATCATCTAATCAGGTGCTTATGTAACGCGACCCGACTTGGCACGGAAAATGCTTGGTTAACAGTGAGACAACATACACACCAGAGGTAGACAGAATGGGCAGCTTCTCGCGTTTCACCGACATCGTGAACTCCAATATCAACGCCATACTCGAAAAGGCGGAAGATCCGGAGAAGATGGTCCGGTTGATGATCCAGGAGATGGAAGACACGCTGGTCGAGGTACGTTCTTCGGCGGCACGCGCCATCGCTGACAAGAAAGAACTCAATCGCAAGCTTGAAATATACGAGCGCGAGGAAAATGAGTGGCAGCGCAAGGCAGAGCTGGCCGTCAGCAAAGGGCGCGACGACCTGGCAAAAGCCGCTATCGCCGAGAAGCACCGGATCAGCGAAGCGATCGCTGCGGTAAGGGGTGATTACCAGGCCATCGACGAGGGTCTGTCGCAGCTTAATGATGATCTTGCACGGCTGCAGGAAAAACTTGGCGATGCCAAGACGCGCCAGAAAGCCCTGATCATGCGTCATGCAACGGCCAGCAAGCGGCTGGAAGTACGTAAGCAACTTCACGACGGCAAGATCGACGATGCGCTGGTTCGCTTCGAGGCGTACGAGCGTCGCATGGACGACCTGGAAGGGCGGATCGAATCTTACGACCTGGGGACGAGCAAGGACCTGTCGTACGAATTTGTCGGCCTGGAAACTGATGAATCCGTCGAGGAAGAACTTAACGACCTCAAAAAGCGGCTGTCATCGACACCAGCCAACTCGTAACGGGCAGCAACGATGTATGAAATATTCGGCATTATCTTTCTTACCGTCGTTTTGCCCCTGCTTATCATCGGGCACTACGTGACGCGCTGGCGCTCCACCAAGGCGCTGACCCACGCCGATGAGCGTATGCTCGAGGAAGTCTGGGAAAACGCACAGAAAATGGAAAGCCGCATCAATGCCATGGAAACGATTCTGGACGACGAAGTCCCTGACTGGAGGAAAAAAGTATGACCCGTTTGACCCGCAACCCGACCCGGCGGCTGTACCGCAACAAGGAGACCGGGATCATCATCGGTGTGTGCTCGGGCCTGGCAGAGTATTTTGACTTCGAAGTCTGGATGGTGCGCGTGCTGGCAGTGGTATCGTTATTGTTCTTTACGACAGCGACTGCGGTGATTTACATCCTGCTTGGCCTGTTGCTGCGCGAGCGCCCGCTCAGCTACCAGGGCCGTGACGACGAGGCGCGTTTTTGGCGCAAAGAATCAACCGGAGAACACGATTACCGATGAACAGCCGTTACAGGAACGATCCCAGCCCGCGCCGACTCTATCGCGACCCTGACCGTGGCAGGTTCTTTGGTGTCTGCGCCGGCATTGCCGACTACACTGGCATCAACTTGTGCTTTGTGCGGTTCCTTACCATCGTCGCCGGCCTGGTGTGGTTTCCGCTGGTCGAAATCGTCTATATCGTGATGGGTTTCATGGTTCCGATCCGGCCAAAAGGTCTGTACAAGGATGTCGAGGAAGAGCAGTTCTGGAAGGAGCTGCGCAAGTCGCCGGCGGAGACATTTTCCGATGTACGCTATCGTTTTCGCCAGCTCGACCAGCGTATGAGGCGTATGGAAAGATACGTAACGTCGCGCCGGTTCAATCTCGATCGCGAGTTTCGCGATCTGGAGGACGAGTCGGTTCGTGGCTAATCAGGGGGGTATATGCAGACAATTGCACAATTGATCTTTGCGATCATTCTGGTCGTCGGTATCGTCGGCGGCATTACGATTAACAATTACATCAAGCTGCTGCGCGAAAATCAGGGCAAGATTCAGTCATTGCAGGGAAAAGTCGGTGAGCGCGAGCAGCGCATCGCTGAACTGGAGAAACGCATCGCCGTGCTGGAACGAATCGTGACCGACAGTCGTTACGAACTCGACCAGCAGTTCAATGAACTCGACAAAACGGGATAAGCGATGGATGTATTCACAATGGTGGTCGCTATCGTCGCAGTATCCTGCGGCGCCGGCGTGATCAACACCTGGCTCAAAACCAACCGCAAGGTAGACCGCAGCGAGCTCAACGCGCGGCTGGAGGCCCGGCTGGGCGACTTTCGCAAACTGGAGCAGCGGATCGCTGTGCTGGAGCGCATCGTTACCGACAAGCACTACGATCTGAAAAAAGAGCTTCACGAGCTCGAATCGGAATAACACCGGCAGCTTTTTATTGCGTAAGATGTCGCGATGAGATTGTTCATCGCGTGCAGCGCTTTTTTATTGCTTTCCGCATGCTGGGACGCCGGGGCAGGCGCGCCGGTATTCGAGGCCCGCACCGGGATTGTCTACGACGGCGACAGCTTTCTGGTCAAGCGTGGCCGCAACGAAATCGAGATAAGGCTGTACGGTATCGATGCGCCGGAGAAAGCACAGCCATGGTCGGCCGAGGCGCGCAAAGCGCTGGATAAACTGATCGGTGGCCGCATGCTGCGTATCGATCCGGTCGAGACCGATCGCTACGATCGAATCGTTGCACGAGTCTACCGGGCCGACGACGACCTTTATGTAAACGCCGAAATGATTCGCCAGGGCCATGCCTGGGTCTATCGTCGTTACACTGACGAGCGCAAGCTGCTGGCAAGCGAAAAACTGGCGCGTCGCGACGATGCAGGGTTGTGGGGCTTGCCAGGGCAACAAAGACAGCCGCCATGGGACTGGCGCGCAGAGCATCCATGAGCAGGATGATGACAGCGGTGCTACTGATGGCCGTACTGGCAGCCTGCAGTCGCGCGGGTGATCCGGATCCACCGCAGACCCGTTTTGAACTGGCCGCCGGGCCCGGTGAGGTCACGGAGCTGTGTTTTGAATCCGCAGCGGGCGACGTGGTTATTTATCGCTTTGAGGCCAGCAGGCCACTGGGTTTCAATCTTCACTACCATGTTGACGAGGAAATGTTCTTTCCTGTTCCCGAGCACGAAACTGCTGCCGAGAAAGGCCAGTACATCGTGCCCGCGGACCAGGATTACTGCCTGATGTGGACCAATAGCAGCACCGACTTAACGGCGACCCTGGTCGCCGAGCTTTACGGTGCCGGCGCGGTTACGGCGCACTGAACTGCGCCACAGTGCCGTTGTGAGCAGGAACAACAGCGCCGCATAGCCCAGCGAGCCACCACCACCGCTGGAAAAGGCGGTCGGCGGCAGGTTGCGGGCATCGAGCGCCAGGTCTTCCATTGGCAGCAGGCTGAAGGCCGCAGCTTCTCGTGGACCGTGTTCCACTACCAGCGCGCCGCTGTAGGCATCGTAGACCTCAACCAGCACATCGTAGTAATCCGCCGGAAAGCCGGCATACAGCTCGCTCTCGACCGCATAGTCGTCGAGACCCGAGTTGCCGTAGATAGTAAAGACATCGCTCTCGAAAATTTCGTCCCAGATGCCGTCGGAACCACGCAAAAACACGCGCAGGTAGAGACTGGCATCAAAGTGATCGGTGTCGATGTCGAGGGTGACGCGCAGGTAACTGTAAAAGCCGTCGCCATCGAAATCATCGAACAGATCAGTCCGCGCCGAATAAATATAGTAGGCACAGCAGTATGCGTTCTCGGTCGTCGTTGCCGACTGCTTGCCGGCCGGCGCAGTCTTGGTGCGCGGCACGACGTCAGTCAGCTGCAGCAGCTCTGTGGCAAAGCGATCAGCACCGGCATGCCCGGATGTAAAGCCAGCCGCAGCCCGGACCCGGGCATCAGTGGCAGCGGCAGTGGCATTGGCTACAGGCAGGGCGAGCCCGGTCAGGGTCAGCACGAAAAGCAGGCGGCAAAGGCCGGAGATGCTCCGGTTCATAACGACCTCGAAGGTATTTTCCAGTGAGTGTCGCTATTTCACCGCAGCAGCCATGAACCCAGGCTGAACTGAGCTGTTCAGGTTTTACGGCTGGTACAGTGCTGCCATGGCTCCGGCGGGGTCGCGAATCACGCAGTAGCGTGCGTCACCCATGGTCTTCGGACCGGCCACTACCGAGCCGCCACGGGCATTGCAGCTGCTGATGCTTGCATCCAGGTCGTCAACGACGATGTAAAGCATCCATACCGCAGGCATGTCGGCATTACCACCGCGCGCGTGACACACCCCGGAAACCGCATTGCCGCCGGGCGGTGACATCATGTAGTCCGAGTAATCCCCCATATCGACCTTGTCTGCCTTCCAGCCAGCCACATCGCTGTAGAAGTCCCGCACTTCATCTGCGTTCTCAACCGTGAGATCAATCCAGCCGATGGAGCCAGTAGATGGTTTGTCTGTCATGTCGTTTTCCCGTAAGAGCAAATTGAAAAGATAATGGAAGACGCTTTCAGGGCACCAGCACCGCGGCACCGTCGAGCAGGCCGCTGCGCAGCTGTGCCAGTGCCTCGTTGGCATGCTCCAGCGCAAAGCTGGTTACACGTGTCTGTACCGGAACCTTCGGGGCCAGCGCAAGAAACTCCTGTGCATCGCGCCGGGTAAGGTTTGCTACCGAGCAGATAGTCCGTTCGCCCCATAACAGCTGGTAGGGAAACGACGGAATATCGCTCATGTGTATCCCGCCACAAACCACGATGCCACCCTTGACCACGCCGCGCAGTGCGAGCGGAACCAGTTCGCCCGCCGGGGCAAAAATGATTGCCGCATCGAGTTCGTGCGTCGTGTCGGTGCTGTCACCTGCCCAGCTGACGCCAACAGCGCGCGCGAATTCCTGGGCCCGGGCATCTCCGGGCCGGGTGTAGGCATAGACATCGCGACCCTGGTAGCGTGCGACCTGCGCCACAATATGAGCTGCCGCGCCGAAGCCATAAAGGCCGAGCCGTTTGGCATCACCGACCATAACCAGCGAGCGGTAGCCAATCAGCCCGGCGCAAAGCAGCGGGGCGGCCTGTTCGTCGCTGTATTCGTCGGGGATGGCGAAACAGTAACGGTGATCGGCAAGCGCATATTCGGCATAACCGCCGTCAATCTGGTAGCCGGTAAAGCGCGCGGCATCGCAAAGGTTTTCCCTGCCATTGCTGCAATAGTTGCAGTTGCCGCAGCTCCAGCCCAGCCAGGGCACGCCAAGGCGCGTGCCGGGCTGCGTTGCGACGCCATCGCCGCAGGCAACGACGGTGCCCACGATTTCGTGCCCCGGCACGATTGGCGTTGAAACATCGGCAAGCTCCCCGTCGACCAGGTGCAGGTCGGTGCGGCATACAGCGCATGCCATGACCTTTAACAGAACCTGACCTGGACCCGGCTGCATGACGGGGCGTTGCTGCAGTTGCAGCGGTGTGCCGGTCTTTGCCAGGACCATTGCCTTCATAACCTCATCATACGCCCACGCCGGCAACCCGATTAACCCCGTTCACCCTGACTCGTCGTTTAAACAATCAGGACGGGGAGATTCAGTCCCGATTCAGTCTTTATTAAGGGCTGATTCAGGGCTGCCCCGGCAGACTGCAAGCCATGGTCAGCCAGAGGAGACCAAGATGAGAAAACTGATATACACCGCTGCACTGCTCACCCTGAGTACCGCAGCCGGCGCCTACGACAGCCATGCAATAGACGAAGTCGATATCGATGTCGTTTCTGATCGCGGGCGTCATTTTGAGACCTACCCGTTACGCAGCTCCAGCGACGACACCTTCCGTGCATACCTGGAGGCAGTGCCGCAGGAAAACTACAGCATTCGTGTGCGCAACCGCGGCGGTGAGCGCATTGGCCTGGTGATCGCGGTAGATGGCCGCAACATAATTTCGGGCAAGAAATCGCACCTGCGCAGCAACGAGCGGATGTACATTCTCGGTCCCTACGAATCCGCTACCTACAGCGGCTGGCGTACTTCAGGCAACAGGGTAAACCGGTTTTATTTTACCGATGTAGAAGACTCATACTCGGCGGCATTCGGCGACTACTCCGCAATGGGCGTGATTTCTGTCGCAGCCTTCCGCGAGAAGCAGCGTTATCGCCCGCATAGCTATAACAAGCGTGACGACGACCGCTACGAGTCAGACAGCAGCTACAAGTCCGGCAAGTCTGCGCCGCGTGCTTCAGAAAAGGGTGGCCGTGCTTTCGATGAGCCTGGTACCGGTTACGGGAACGACCAGTGGTCACCGTCAGTGCGGGTGGAGTTCGAGGCCGAAAAACGCGCCTTCTCCCGCTACTTCATGAAATACGAGTGGCGCGAGACGCTGTGTGAGAAGGGTGTTGCCGATTGCTACCGTCGCAACCGCCTCTGGAATGACCGCTGGGATGACCGCGGCTTTGCCCCGCCGCCGCCGCGCTACAAGAAAAAGTTCAAGCGCAGCCGCTGGTTCTCGCGCTGGCACTGGTAAGCAACAGCTCCTCCCTCCCCCAAACTTGTCCCCGGTTCGCCGGGGATTTTTTTGGGTCTGGCACCAGCTGCCCGCTAGACTGTAGCGTAAGTTACCGAGGGAAAGCGATGAGTAATTCTGTACTGGCCCTGCTGGGCTATGCCGCGTGGACCATGCTGCTGCTGTTGGGAATAGGCCTGATGCGCTCGGGCCTTGTGCTGGCCGGCAAAAGGGCCGCCAACCAGTTCAGCCCGGACGGCAGCGACCTGTCGCCGTTTTCCAACCGGCTGTGCCGTGCCCACGCCAATTGCTTTGAAAACCTGCCGATATTTACCGCGGTGATACTGGTAGCGCTGGTGATGGGGCGCAACGGTGTCACTGATCCGTTGGCGCTGCCGTTTCTGGCCGCGCGTATCGGCCAGTCAACCACGCATCTCGCGTCAACCAGTCATTACGCGGTGCTGCTCCGGTTCGCGCTTTTTCTGGCGCAATGGATGATTCTTGCTTACTGGATCGTCCGGCTGCTGACGGCCGGTTGACGGTCAGGCTTCGACAGGCTCGGATCGAATCGCGTCGTACTCAATAGCATTGTGATGCTGCTGGGCGGCGTCGAGCGCCCGGGTGGAAGCAGCAACAAGGTCAGCTGGCTGGTATAGCTTGTCGGGCTGCATGGTGGCAATACCGACACTGAGGGTGACCCGGTCGGCCACCTCTGATTCGCTATGCGGAATGCAAAGCTGGAACACGACCTGGCGCATGCGTTCGGCAAAGCGCATCGCGTCACGCACTTCGGTAGCCGGCAGGATAATGCCGAAGCTCTGGTCGTCATAGCGGGCAACGACATCCGGCGCGCGTTTGAATGTGCGGCTGACTGCTGTGGCTATTTTCTTGAAAGCCTCATCGCCGCGATCACGGCCATAGGTGCGGCGGTAATGGCCGAAGAAATCAAGCTCGGCAAGTATCAGTGATACTGGTCGTTGGGCACGGATGTTGCGCTTGATTTCGATGTTCAGTGTTTCGTCAAACTGGCGCCGGTTGGCAATGCCGGTCAGTTCGTCAACGCGCGCCAGTGAAATGAGGCGATCGTTGGCTGCGGCCAGCGAATCCCTTACCTGGTTGAGTTTGTGGTAGGACATCTCCAGGTCAGCAGTGCGATCACGAACCCGAACCTCCAGTTCCTCGTGCGCCTCCTTGAGGATCATCTCGGTCTTTTCATGACGCGACAATACGCGCTCCATCTCGACAAACTTTTTCTCCATCGTACGATGGCTGCGGCGGACTCCCAGCAGCACTGAAAGACTCAGGGCGAGCAGCAGGAACAGCAGAATGCTGACGGTTGCCCACGAGCGCGCATTGCCAACCGCGGTCAGGGCTCCAATGGCATCGGCGCGGGCAGCCGCAGCAAAGGAGAGAAAAAATATCGTCGTAACTACTCGTGCGCCCATTCGTACAGGTCTGTCGTGATAGCTGAGAATGGCCGCAAGACTAGCCGAATCGGGGCAGGCTGACAGAGACGTGGTTCAAGGTTTTCAGCCCTTGCGCCCGTCGGGCCTGTGGTGGATAGTGCCAGCGATGGCTACTGGGGATTACGGCACGCTCGTGCGGCGGTTGGGGCGGCTCAGCGGGGAGGCCTTGTCCGGCCGCCAGATCGGTATCGAGAAGGAGAGTCTCCGGGTCAGACCTGACGGGCGCCTGGCACTCACGCCGCACCCGGCCGGTCTGGGGTCCGCGCTCACCCACAGCTCCATAACCACCGATTATTCCGAAGCTCTGCTCGAACTGGTGACACCGCCAGCCAACGAGACCTGGTGCGTGTTGCAGAACCTGGTTGATCTGCACCAGTTCGTCTATGAGCAGATTGAGGATGAAATGCTGTGGTGCGCCAGCATGCCGTGTTCGGTCAGCAGTGACGACGATATCCCGATCGCGCAGTACGGCGGCTCCAATGTGGGAATGATGAAAACCGTCTACCGCCGCGGTCTCGGGCATCGCTACGGCCGCATGATGCAGGCGATTGCCGGAGTGCATTTCAATTTTTCGCTGGGGCGCCGGTTCTGGGATGAATTGGCGCAGGCCGAAGGCGAGAACGCCCGGGGCAGCGACTGGATATCTGCAGTCTATCTTGGCCTGATCCGCAATTTCCGTCGCTACGGATGGCTGACGCTGTACCTTTTCGGAGCTTCCCCTGCCGCCTGCAGCAGTTTCCTGCGTGGCCGCGAGGCTGATCTGGAGGAGTTTGACGGCACGCTCTTTGGCACCAACGCGACGACATTGCGTATGAGCGATGTCGGCTACAAGAACAAGGTTCAGTCGAGCCTGCAGATACCGGTCAATAACCTGGAGGAATACATAGCTGGCCTGGAATACGCCACTGCCACAGTGCATCCGCCGTATCGTGATATTGGCGTTGTGGTTGATGGTGAATATCGCCAGCTAAACGCCAACATCCTGCAAATTGAGAATGAATATTACAGTCTGATCCGACCCAAGCGCGTGGCATGGAGTGGTGAAACACCGTCGCATGCGTTACGACGCGGTGGCATTGAGTATGTCGAGGTGCGCGCCCTTGATGTCAGCCCCTTTGACCCGGTTGGTGTCAACCAGCAGGAGCTGCGGTTTCTAGAGATCATGCTGGCATTTTGCGCGCTGCACGACAGCCCGCCAATTGACGCTGCAGAGCAAATGCGGATTGATCGCAATCAGCTGGAGACTGCCCGGCATGGGCGAAACCCGCGCCTGATGCTGCAGCGGAGCAGGGGTCTGAGTCCGCTGCGCGATTGGGCAACTGAGTTATGCGAACAGATGATACCGGTGGCTGAATTGCTCGATGCGCAATCCGGGAATGCTGATTACGTCGCCGCATTGCGGGAACAGATGAATTGCGTTCAGGATCCGGAGCTCACGCCATCAGCGCGAGTGCTTCGAGAGATGCGTGAAAACAGTGAGTCGTTCTACGAGTTCGCACTACGCACATCGACAGCGCACAGTGATTATTTCCGTCAGCTGGTGGGTATCAGTGCCGAGCGACGCCAGCAGCTCAGCGAAATGGCTGAGGCGTCTCTGCAGCGCCAGCGTGAAATCGAAGCAGCAGATTCAATCAGTTTCGAGGAGTTTCTGGCGCGTTATTTTTCACAATAATGCTTCAGTGTTGACATAAAGCACCCGTTTCCAAGTTGCTGGGTGAGAGACTGATCACGGCAGTCCGTGCTGTCAGATGCCACACTTCGTCGCCTGCTGAACTGATGAAGTGTGAACCTCATGAAGAGAGTCATCGTTGCCGAAGATGAGCCCTACCTGGCGCGGATGCTGCGTCTCGCCCTGAGCCGGTCCGGTTACCGTGTACAGACGGCAACTGATGGTGAGGTCGCCTGGGAATTGCTTTCGCAAGAGCCACCCGATGCATTTATCACTGCGGCCACGCTGCCGACCATAAGCGGTGTGGACCTTTGTCGTCGGATTCGCCGCGAGCTGCCGCACCGCGATATGCCAACCATCATCATGACTGGTCGCGCTGAAGAGCAGACAAGGCGGGAAGCGCAGGCGATGGACCGGGTAATCGTGCTCGACAAACCTGTCAGTATCCGCACCCTGCTAAGCGAACTGGATAGTTTCTTTGCCGGTGATTCAATGGCCGATACGCTGGTTGGTGAGGAGCGCATTCGCTGAATATGGAATTCAGGGACTTCGATCTGGAGCGATATGGCCGGCTTATGCGCCGGCTGTTGCCGTCGGCGATTGGATTTTCTGTATGTGATTCGGCCGGTCTGCGACGCTGGAGCAGTGATTGCTCTGACCTCAATGCCTGCGTCCGTGCGGTGGCCGTATTGAACGAGTCTGAAGCAGGCTGGGCAACCCGCGACACCTCGATGCAGTGCCGCCCGGTTACCGATGGCATTGCGGTCTGCACACTGCGGATCGATGCAGCAGATCCGGCGGCCGGCACGCTGGCCGTGCTGATGCCCGAGGACTGCGGTGACGCCAGTGAGGCCCTGGAAATTGTCGCCGAGTGCGTTGCCGGAGAAAGTGGCTTCCTGATGGAGCTCGACGCGATGGCCGCCGAACTCAGTGAGCGCTACGAAGAACTCAACCTGATTTACATTACCGAGGACAACGTCAAGTACTTTGACGAGGGCCAGGATGCACTGCGCAAGCTGGTTCAGAACACCGGCCGCTTCCTCGACACGGGCCTGGTCGCACTGGTGATGGGCGACCGCAAGGTAATTACTTCACAGGGAAACAATGAAACGCCGATTCCCGGCGTCGACGATATTCTCACTGCGGCCACGGCAGAACTCTACGAGCGCGTCGTGTTCATGAAAGACGCGGTCGTCCTTAATGACCTGGAAAGTGATGCCGGTCTGCCGCCGCTGCCACAGCTCGACTGCAAGCTTATGGCCGACCCGGTCTTCGACGAGAACGGCGGCGTCATCGGCATACTGGTCATCGCCAACCGCAAGGACACCCCCGACTTTCGTGCCAGCGACGCGAAGCTGCTGCGGGTGATGTCGCGCAAGGCTGCCAGAATTATCCAGGTCAATTACGACTCACTGACCGGCATGATGACCCGGCACGGCTTTGAGTATCACCTCGAGACAGCGCTGTATGTTGTGCGCTACAAGCGCATTGAGCATTGCGTGCTACACATAAATATGGATCGTGTGCATATCGTCAATGACAGTTGTAGTCATCATGCCGGCGACGAATTGATTCGCCGTGCAGCCGCCCAGATTCGCGAACAGCTGCGTGACAGTGACATTATCGCCCGTACCGGTGGCGACCAGTTTGGCGTGCTGATGGCAGACTGCTCGCTCGAGCGTGGGCAGGAAATTGCCAACCAGATACGTGAATCGATCAGCAAGGCCGGCTTTACCTGGGACAAGCGGCGTTTCGACGTCAGCGTCAGTATCGGCGTCGCAGCGATGGCGCCCGAGTCAGAGAGTATCGTCAGCGTCGTTGGCGCCTCCGAGGTTGCCTGTAACGTCGCCAAGCAGAACGGGCGTAACCGGGTGGAGGTCTATGACCGCGACAGCAAGATGCTGATGCGGCGGCGCGCCGAGGTCGAGTGGGTTGGTCATCTGCACAATGCGCTGCGCGAGGACCGCTTCCTGCTTTACAGCCAGTGTATCTCGCCGCTGCAGGACAGCAGCAAGACGCCGCATACCGAAATACTGCTGCGGCTGCGTGGTGAGAACGGGCAAATACTGGGCCCCAACGAGTTCATGCCGGCGGCCGAGCGCTATAACCTGATGCCGGCGATCGACAGGTGGGTGCTGCGAAATACGCTGAAGACGCTGGCGGCCAACCTGCCGCGCCGCATACGGGAAGGCAACGTGTGGGCAATCAACCTTTCCGGGCAGTCAATTGGCGATGGCGCGTTCCTTGAGTTTGTTACGCGAGAAGTGGAGCAGGCAGGTGTTCCGCCTTCAAGTATATGCTTTGAAATTACCGAGACTGCGGCAGTAGCTGACCTGGAGCGGGCGCGTCGATTTATTGATGCGCTGAAGAATCACGGTTTCAGGTTTGCGCTCGATGATTTTGGCACCGGTCTTAGCTCATTCGCCTATCTCAAGACGCTGCCGGTTGACTACCTGAAGATTGACGGTGCCTTCGTACAGGGGGTAGCTGAGGACGCTGTGTCTGAGGCCATGGTCCTGGCTATCACGCAGATCGGCACTGTCATGGGGTTGGAGACTATCGCCGAGTTTGTCGAAAACGACGAAATCCGACAGAGCCTTTTGACGCTGGGCGTAACTTTCGGGCAGGGCTACGGAATCGAGCGCCCGCGACCACTGATTGAGCTGATGTGTGAGCTCACCCCGCAGATGATGGTCAGCGGCCTGTAGCCGGAAATAAAGAACCCCGCCGAGGCGGGGTCTGGAATTTATTGTTTTTGTTAAGTTTGTTGTTGCCGCTGTTATTGTTTGTGTCGCGAACGGTCCATGCTGTTTTTATCTGCTTCCAGATCCAACCTCAGCAACGATCAGGACCTACGCTGACCAGATAAAGCAAGAACCCTGCCAACTCGGAAAAACACTTTAAGAATAGGGGGTTAACTTCTTAACATTGTGACAAACACGGCGTCCTTGTAAGAAATTCCGACACGCAGATCAATTCTTGTTTTTGTGGTTTGCCTCACAGAGAAAAACCCGGCCGGCCGGTATGGTATTGCGCCATGACGACGAAGTTTTACGCCTGCTTTATCCTGCAGAACGGCACCTCCAACGGCTGTCGCGAACTGGGCGGCGTAGTGGAAATCCACCCGTCGATGCACGGGCTGAATTTTGACGATGTAGCCGAATTGCTGGCCGAGGATCTGGACGTCGCCGCCGAAGACGTTCGCGTTTACCACTTCTCCCGCCTGCACTGATTCCGACCGCGCACCTGGCGCGTCTTATCAGATATCATCTGCCGCTCTTTCGGCGAACCAGCTGACTCTACACTAATGCGGCTAACCCTCTTTTTCTTGCTGACTGCCTTACTTGCCGGCGTTACCCAGGCGCTGGAGGAAGGGCGCATGGAAGAAGTGCAGGTCACGGCCGGACGTGTCGAGCAGTCGACGACCGAGGTTCCCGCGGCAGTGACCGTAATCGATAGCGATGAGCTTGAGCGGCAGGCCCCGGTTATCGCCGTAGACCTGTTGCGCGGTGTGACCGGTGCGTTCGTGCAGCAGACCACGCCGGGCCAGGGTATCCCGATCATCCGCGGTCTGAAGGGCTCGGAAGTGCTGCACCTGGTCGATGGCATGCGTTTGAACAACGCGCTTTTTCGCAACGCACCAAACCAGTACCTGGCGCTGGTCGATCCCAACATTCTCGAACGGATCGAGGCAGTGCGCGGGCCATCGCCTTCGCTCTACGGGGCGGACGCGATGGGCGGCGTCGTGCAGCTGGTAAGCACGCTGCCGCAGACCGGCGTCGCTCCGGTCACGAGCGGCCGGCTGTTCTTCGATTACGGCTCGGCCGACAGTGTTGGCACCACTCACCTCAGTGTTGCGCGCAGCGGTGAAACAGCAGCCGCACTGGTTGCCGCCAGTTACCAGGATGTTGGCGACCGTCGCAGCGGCGACAATACCCGGCTGACAAACACCTCGTATACGGCACGTGCCGGCCGGGCGGCTCTGCGCCTGGCAGCGGGGGCCGATCACGAATGGTTGTTTGACCTGCAGTATCTTCGCCAGCCAGGTACGCCGCGGCACGACGAGCTGGTTGCAGGCTTTGGCCAGACGGAGCCGGCCTCGGCCGAATTCAGCTTTGAGCCCAACCAGCGCCTGTTCGCTCACGCCCGGTACCAGTGGCGCAATGTCAGTCGCCTGATCGACGATCTGGAAATGCATTTCGGACTGCAGGCAATGCGTGATGATCGCCGTACTCGTGACCTCGGGAGCACCTCCTTGCGTCGTGAGCGCAATGAAAGTGAGTTGCTGGGATTGTCCGCGCAGTTACGCAGTGCTCCGTTCGGCGATCACCGGCTGACCTCCGGGGTCGAGGCATATTTTGACGAAGTGACCAGTTCGCGAACCGCAACGGATATCAGCGATGGCAGCGTCAGCAGCATACGCAGCCGCTTCCCTGACGGGTCTACCATGGATAACCTCGCGCTGTACCTGCATGACGAATTTACTGCGAGCGACCGGTTAACACTCGACGTTGGTGGCCGCTACACACGCGTAGACGTATCGTTACCACCGGCAGATCGCGGTATTGGCGCAGAGGTCAGCGTCGACGACCTCACGGCAAACCTGGGTGCCGTGCTGGTGGTCGCGCCGCGTGTCAGCCTTGTGGCAAACATCGGCCGCGGTTTCAGGGCGCCGAATATTTTTGACCTGGGCACCCTTGGGCCACGTCCCGGCAATCGTTTCAACATTGCCAACCCTGCGCTCGGTCCGGAGGAGGTCATCACGGTCGACGCCGGTATCAAGTTTGCCGGCAGCCGTTTCATTGGTGAGGCCATAGCCTGGCGTGCCGACTATCGCGACAAGATCACTTCGGTACTTACCGGTGATACCGACTCACAAGGGCGCTCGGTAGTGCAGTCACAAAACGCCGCCAGTGTAGACCTGTGGGGCGTTGAGGCCGGCGGCCGCGTCGTATCACGCGACGGTCGTGTCGAATTTTCCGGCACGCTCAATTACACCTACGGCGAGGAAGGAAACGGATTGACGCAGCCGGCGGATCGCATACCGCCGCTTAACGGCAGGCTCGGCGTATTGTGGCACGGTGACCGGTGGTGGCTGGAAACCGCTGTCAGGTTCGCGGCCGAACAGGACCGGCTGAGCGATCGCGATATCGACGATCCGCGTATCGATCCTGCCGGCACCTCCGGCTGGGCATCGGCCGATGTTCGTGCCGGCTGGGACCTGAACGAGCGCTTCTCTGCTCAGTTGCGGCTGGACAACCTGTTGGACCGGCGTTACCGCGAGCATGGTTCAGGCATCGATGCACCCGGACGCAGTCTGGGTATCAGGCTCGAAGCGGTTTTCTAGCGGGACGGCTATAATCGGCCGCCGATATGCTGCGGAGCTTCTGATGCTGCGACTGTTGCCCTGCCTTTTACTGGTCGTGCTCTTTGCGGGTTGTGCTGATGACAAGGCCGGTCCCGATCCTTCGGCTGAAACCCCGGCGGCTGACTTGCCGCTGGATCTTGCATCCTCGTCAGCGGGCGATCCTGTAGCGGGCGATGAACCTGCGATCCCCGAGGAGTTTCGCCTGACGTCTTTCAAGTGGGACGGCCCGATGAATGCCGGTGACTCACTGCGCGTGCGTAATCCGTATGGCGACATTCGCTGCCGCAAATCAGGCACCGGAGAACTGATTGTCAGCGCACAGATCCAGACCTTCACTGACTGGCAACCCGCACCGGAAATCGCCGTAGTGGACAACAATGGCAGGTTCGAGCTGAAAATTGATCATCAGCACCCCGTCCGTGCTGAGTTCGGTGGTGACTACCAGCAGGGCTTTGCGGGTCGTATCGATGTCACCGTCCTGCTGCCACCTCAAACGACTGCGGACCTGGAAACGATCGACGGCGCACTGCGGGTGAAGAACTTCATCGGCGCTCTTAATGCCAAAACGACAAGCGGCGAACTGTATTACAAATCCACCGGAAGTTTCGATCTTGCCACCAGAGACGGGGCCGTCGACGTTACCGTCAGCGAGTACACCGGCGCGAGCGAAATACGCACTGAGAGCGGCCCTGTCAGCGTGATATTGGGCGCCGGCGTGAGTGCCACACTCGGCCTGGAGAGCGCAGGCAAGATTGATTTCAGACCAGCGGAGGGTGTCGCGGCCGGCAGGCAACGGGTGTCGGACCAGAAGCAAATTGTCCTCGGTGATGGCGATATACCCCTGAATATACGAAGCAGCAGCGGTGACATCACGATCAACGTCGACTGATAGCGATGGCCGCGCGTATTAATGTTAAGTGCGGCCGGCCCGGACGGTGGTCTATACTTCTGTAGCGAAAACAATAAAGCACGACAAGAAGCGAGCGGCCCGGCTTGGCCGCCTTGCCCGTGACAACTCCTTAATATTTGAGGGATATGGGAAATGAGTACATCACCTGAAGGTGTGCCGGCGAGCACGCCAGCCACTGGCGCACTCCAGAAAGCGATTCTGGCCGGCGTCAGCTGTCTGCTGGTCCTGGCCGGCGGTGCAAGCGCCAGGAACGGACAGCACATGACCGAAGCGAAAAAGGCTCAGCGCGCCCCGGCGGCAGTCCGGCCGGCGCCAAAGGTCTATCGCGGTGCCGACCTGCTGGGCGTCTACCCGGCGCACAAGCTCACCGTGGACATGGCGAAGCTGAAACCGAAAAAGGCATGGCGCCCCGGTGATGCCATCAAGGAAATTCCCAAGCGCAGCAAGGTGCGGCCTGGCAAGGCCAATCCCGCCGAGCAGGCAGCAGCACGGGCGCAGACTGCCGGCAGTGATCCGCTGGTTGCACTGCAGTCGCGTGCCAAGCCCGGCAGTGCGTCGCGCGCTTTCTCAATCCCTTCGCTGAATTTTGACGGGCAGGGTTTTACCGGTGCCAACCCGCCGGACACGGTCGGTGATGTCGGCGTCGACTATTACATACAGATGGTCAACGGTGGTGGCACCACCGTAAACATCTACAACAAGGTAAACGGCAGCATCGCTACCAGCTTCCAGCTTGAATCCCTGTGGACTGATGGTGGTAGCTGTGCCAGCGGACTGGGTGACCCGGTTGTACTGTACGATCGGCTTGCCGGGCGCTGGTTTCTGAGCGAGTTTTCCTCGTCGGGCAACCGGATCTGCATGTACGTCTCGCAGACCGGCGACCCCACTGCCGGTACCTGGTATGGCTATGAAATTGCCGCCATCAATTTTCCGGATTACCCAAAGTACGCGGTATGGCCGGACGCCTACTACATCAGTAGTAATGAATCCGTGCCCCGGGCCTACGCCATCGACCGTGCAGCAATGCTTAACGGGTTGCCCGCAACCTTCGTAAAATTTGACGCGCCTTCTCTGGCAGCTTTTGGTTTCCAGGCGCTGCAGGCCGCCAATACGCTGGGTTTCCAGGCGCCGCCCGCCGGCGCACCGGGAATCTTCATGCGTCACCGCGACGATGAGGCGCACAATTCAGGCAGCGCAAACGCGACTGAAGACTATCTCGAGATTTTCGAGTTTGATGTGGATTTTGTGACACCCGGAAACAGCACGTTTACCGGACCCATTGCAATTCCAATCGCCGAGATCGATTCGGAATTGTGCGGCTTTACCTCTTTCTTCTGCTTCGCGCAGCCCGGCTCCGGCACCACGCTTGACCCGCTGCGCGAAATAGTGATGTTCCCGCTCATCTACCGTAATTTCGGTAGTCACGAGACGCTGGTTGGTAATCTTGTTACTGATGTCAGCGGATCGGATCAGGGCGGCATCCGCTGGTTTGAGTTGCGCAAGAGCGGCGGTGGCGGCTGGTCAGTATTCCAGGAAGGCACCTATGCGCCGGACGCGGACAGCCGTTTTATGGGCAGTATCGCGATGGACAATTCCGGCAATATTGCCGTGGGCTACAACGTCACCAGCTCGTCGACTTTCCCCTCGCTGCGTTACTCGGGCCGGCTGGCCAGCGATGCCGCCGGGACCCTGCCGCAGGGTGAATACAACATCGCCTCCGG
>JABDJB010000097.1 GCA_013003425.1 Gammaproteobacteria bacterium
TAGCGATCCGGATCCAGGCGACGGAACACCGAGCGCGGGTCCTTGCGGTGGATGTTGCTGAACAGATCGCCCAGCTCTTCTTCCTGGGTGTCCATCTGTGCCGTCACCAGGTACTTGCCCTTGACCTTGCCCTTTAAGTAAAACGCCAGGCGACCCTCAACCAGGAAATCTTCCTGGTAGCGCTCGTCACCCGACAGCGGCTCCATGCTGCCCGTCAGATCACTGCCCGATACCGTCATGTCCGCCAGACCAACCAAAAACATGTGGCGGCCGGTGACGTCGACGTTCATAAAGCGATTCTGGCCATTGCCCTGGGCATCCAGAAAACCAACGGCCAACTGGTGCTTGCCAACCGGCATCAGGTATTCCACGGCGAAGCGGCCTTCGCGGTCCACTGGCAGGGGTTGACCGTTGATAACGAGATCAAGATTTTCCTGCACCCCGTGACCGTAAACGCGTACGCGACTGCCATACACGGGAATGTTTTGCTGCACCAAGTCATTCTGAGAATAGATTCCGACAAGACCTTCGCCAGAACGCCAGGTTCGCTGCCCGCTCGTCAGACGATTTTTCGCCGGGGCCTTCAGCGCAGATAGCGCTGCGTCCAGGTCACCTGCAACCGGCACTTCCTTCCCGCTGTCCTGATTAAGCAGGCGCATGTCAGCGCTCTCCAGCAACACCTGACCCGTGATGGACAGCTCAACGCGCCTGTTCTGGGCGCGCCCTTCGGCCGTCGCGTTGCTGGCGACCGGCTGTGCCGGCCCCCTGCCAATGGCCTGCACCTTGTTCGCGGAAACTCCCAGGCCTCGCGCCACGTAGTCTGCGACGCTGCGAGCGCGTGCCTCTGAAAGCACCTGGTTGTTGGCAAACTCTTTGCGGTTCTGCGGCGCAATACGAATATTATCCGTGTGTCCCACCGCAGTAACAGAGATGTTCGTAGCATCGCCCCAGCTGGCGATAATTGCATCGAGCCGCGCGCGATCCTCGTCGCTGAGGTTAGTCTTGCGCGTTCCGAATCGCGGTGTCAGCGTATAGTCACGCGACTCAACAGAAGGCGGACGCATAACGAGGACGTTTCCGGCCAGCGGGAGTTGCTCAGCCGGTGACCCCGGCCGCATCGCCACTCCCGAGTGCGAGCCGCTGTCGTCTGCGCCCGACTGCGTATACGCGAAGCCGCGCGCATCAACAATTTCGATGCACTTCTCGCCGGTCTCATCCACGCGACCTTCGGCGTCACTTGCACGGACGATGTACATCAGCTCATCGCCAGGCAAATAGTGCCGCCCGTCTTCCCGAACACCGTCCCAGCTAATGGCGTTCAACCCGGTTAGTGACAACGGCAGCCGCGCCAGGGGCGAAACCTTGTCGTCATCCTCGGCGTCATAAATGATCAGCTCTGCGGTATCGATGAAAGCCGGATAGTTGGTGTAAACCGTGAAGTTCACTGCGTCATTGATGCGGCCATCCCTTGCCGGCATCACGGACGGGCCCTGAACAGCAAGCCTTGGCTCAGCACTGCCGGGGTCTTCTGTTGCCCAGACTTTGCCCTGATTGGGCAGTGCCACGCCGAAGCGACCGGAAAGACCTGCGTGCTTTTTGTCGCGTGCCGCATATACCGTATCTGACTCGCCGTCGGCAGCCGGATCGCGCTCAATAATCTCTACAAGATAGCCATCTTCAGTGCGGCAGGTTTCGAGATCGCACATTTCCTGCGCATATGCAGGGCCGGCCACCAGTGAGAGTACGGCCAGTACACCGCGACTTGCATAGTGAGACATGGCGCTGCGCAACTGCGACACCCTGTCACCCGCTTTGGCTGCAGGGGCTATGGGCGACTGCGTTTTTATTTCTACTTGCTTCATAAATTCCTCGCCCAGATATTGCTGCAGGGCTCGGCGCACAGCATCCGCACGCTTGCCGGCGAGATCGGCAGCCTCCTGGCCCGCGTCCGCGCTACCCTTGATCGTCAGCGTTCCGCCGCCGTGCTCGCGCAGCTTGTCAGCAAGCTGCTTGATCACAGGCATGAACTCAGGACGCAGCTCAGCGCTCCCCTTCGTGAAGAAGAACTCGCTCAGCTTCGCTTCCATCGTTGTGCAACAACCAGTGCTGGCGCCCGGCAGACGGACACCAAAGTCGATACGGTTGAGCATGCCCTGGGTGATCCGCAGCACCCGCGGGTTCTCGGTCGTGAACTCAGCACCGGATGGCAGCGTCGCCGGATCGACCTTCAGGATGAAGTTGCGACCGCGCTCCATGAAACCGCCGTCAACACCCGCCAGATGGTAACGGCCATACTGATCGGTCTCGATCAGCAGGCCGGTGACCGTGGCCAGACGCACGCCTGGTATTCCTGCTTCGCCCTCGTCCTGCCAGCCGTCACCGTCAATGTCATTAAACACCTTGCCGACGATGGTGGTCTCGGAGAAGTCGGTGTCGCCGACAACATTTATGCTGGCGCTCGAGGTATTGCTGACCGGCGTGCCATTCAGCTGCGCCACTGCGATGTTCCGATAGGTGCCCGGCACGACGCCTGCGCCTGCACGCAGCACGTAGGTCAGGGTCACATTCGCTCCGGACGGTACATCGATGCCACCAAACACAATGGGCCGCAGCCCGCTCACGGTGACGGGGTTGCCATCAACGCGCGCCGAGTCCGCCACCAACACGAAGGCTGCCGGCGGCGTATCGACGATGTCGAGGCCTACTGCATCGAGCGGCCCCGGGTTATCAATGACTATCTGGTAGGAGGCAAATCCGCCAACCACGATCTCATTGGTCAGCGCGCGCTTGCTGACCGTGAGGCCGCTTACGGCATCCAGCGGAATGTGATTGTTGATCACGTCCGGATCGCCCGTTTCGAGCACGAAGCTCAGATAGTAAACGGTCGAATCAGCACCCGTTGGCGGTGTCGGCTGCAATGACACCAGGAACGGATCAGGTCCACCGGTCGGGTCAAGCGGTCCCGCTTCCGGCGGAATGAGTACCGAAGGCGCGTCTGCATAACCAGCCGGCGCTGCTACTGTCAGCAGGTAAGTCTCGCCTGATGGACACGCGGCATCGGCGTCAAGGTTGAGATCGAAGCGATAGAAGCCATCGACGTCTGTGACCTGGTTCTGCTGATCTGCCTGCAAACACACCGCAGGCAGCGCAGTACCAGCGCTGTTGGTGATGGTTACGATACCGCCCGCGAGCGCTGCTCGCGAAGTCGCATCATAAAGCACGCCGCTGGGGTCAACCGGCAGATTCTGATCAAGCACCGTGGTGCCGGCCGGCAGCGTAATGTTGTCGATGCTGTTCCAGAAAGCATTGCTGGTTGGGTTGCGTAACACCAAACCGTAGCCGCTGC
>JABDJB010000098.1 GCA_013003425.1 Gammaproteobacteria bacterium
ATCATCGTGCCGACCGCGGTCCAGATCGCGTAGCCGGCAGCGACGACGATCATCAGTGCGGTGCCGCCGGCACCGATGCCACGAAAAGGGTCACCGATACCGTCGGGCTTGAGGCCATAGGCGTGTGCGATACGTGAAATAACCAGGACCGCGCCCAGGACATGCAAAAAGGTGCTGTTGGCACCGTTGAGTTCCAGAATTCCGATCAATATCAGTGCCAGCGGCACGTACTCGACCGCATTGGCATGCCGCCGCATGGCGACCAGCAATTCCATGTCGCCGCCGTCACCAACGGAAATCTTTTTTCTGCCGCGCATGATGCCGGCAATTGCCGAGATAATTGTTAAAAGAATGGCCAGAAGGCCGGCATAAAGCGCTGTAATTGGAACCGCCATGAATTTCTCCTTGCAGATATCCCCGTCGCCACTATACGCCGCGCGCAACGAAAAAGGGCAGGCCGATGGCCTGCCCTGGAGCGCTGGGGTGTCTTGACGTTTATTCGGCGATTGCGGCCTGCTGTACCTCTACACGAATTCGGCGCAGCTGTTCCTGATCGGTAACAGGGCCCAGGCCGGTGTCGATAACCAGTTGCTGGTTGGCGCCGATTACCCGGTTTATGCGGAACGGCCGTGACTGCTGTATGCGCGAGCCGGTCGGGTCGAGCACGCTGACCAGTACTTCGACATCGCTGATGGCGACGGGTGAGGCGTTGCCTACAGCAACGCCCACACGGCCCTGCGCATCGACCTGCAGTCGTGTCTGTACGTATTGGCCCGGGTTGGTCGGCAGATCCAGTCGCACCAGTTCGCGGCTGGCAGCCTGGCCGACATCGGATTGTGACTGCGAAGCCATCGCATAGTGTTGCTTGGCCTCGTCAATGCGGCCGCGTCGCTCGGCAATACTGCCAAGCGCCATGTGCGCCGGGGCCGTGGGCAGCAGTGCAATGCTGCGCTTGAGGTCTTCTTCGGCGGGAGCCAGGTCGTTAATGGCTTCGTAAGTCAGGCCGCGGCCGAGGTAGGTCTGGAAAAACTGCGGATTGTAGGCAACCGCGGTGTTGTAATGACTGATGGCAGTGCGATAGTCCTTGCGGTGTGCAGCAATGTCGCCCAGCAGCGAATGAAATTTTGCCTCGCGCGGTTCCATCTGCGCCGCTTCCTGTGCCAGAGCCGCGGCCTGGTCAACCTGGTTTTCATTTGCCAGCTTTATGGCTTCATCGTACTTGTCGTAAGCGGGCTTTGTGGCAACCAGCGTCGCGATCGCCCGCTGGTAGCGCTCGCGGCCGTATTCCCCGGTGGCGGCGAGTTCGATCGCCGTCTCCTGGTTTTTCTCTACCCGGGTCATTGATGGCGGGTGACTGGCAAACAGGCCCGACAGCCAGTCTGTCTGCCTGTTTTCTGACAGCCGGACGAAAGTCTCCTGAAGATCGACGGCCGCGCCAGGATGGTAGCCGGCGTCGGCCATGTAGCGCATGCCGTAGTAGTCCGATTCCAGCTCGGCGTTACGGCCGTACTTCTGTGACAACAGCATGGCGCCGACCTGTGCACCGCCAACAATAAAATTTGCATAGCGGTTGTCCTGTGCCGACAGCTGCAGGGCGACCAGCGCGCCTTGCAGCAGCAGACCGCGCTCCATCGATTTTGCGCCGTGACGTGCTGCTGCATGCACAATTTCGTGACCCATGACCGCCGCCAGTTCCGCTTCGCTGCCCATTTCCAGCATCAGCCCGCGATTGATAGCAATTTTCCCGCCCGGCAGTGCCCAGGCATTTGGCACCGAGTTGTTAATGACAGCAAATTCGTAGGGCAGGTCAGGGCGATCACTCGCTGCGGCAAGCCGGTTGCCGACCTGCTGCACGTATTGTGTCAGCGCAGGGTCCAGCACGTAGTCGCCACCCTGCATCTGGCGCGACGGCGCATAGTTTTGTACACCCAGCGCAATTTCCTGCGGTTCACTGACAAACTGCAGCTCTTTCTTACCGGTGACCGGGTTGACGGCACAGCCGCTGGCAAAGGCAACCGCCAGCAGGACGGGTATCAGGAATCTGCGCATCCGGGGATCCTCTTGTGTATTTTCAGCTCCAGTCGAGGATGACTTTGCCCGACTGGCCAGATTTCATGATCTCGAAACCAGCCTGGAATTCAGCTGCCGGGTAGTGGTGTGTTATTACCGGCGAGATGTCCAGTCCACTCTGGATCATGCTTGCCATCTTATACCAGGTTTCGAACATTTCCCGGCCGTAAATACCTTTTAACACCAGCCCCTTGAAGATGATCTGGTTCCAGTCTATCGCTGGTGTTGCAGATGCTATACCGAGCAACCCGATGGAGCCGCCATGGTGCATGGTTTGTAACATTGTCTGAAACGCCTGTTCATTACCTGACATTTCAAGTCCGACATCAAAACCTTCACGCATGTCGAGTTGCCGCATTACATCTTCGACGCTGGTATTTGCCACATTGACCGCTTTGGTGGCGCCCATCTTTTCTGCCAGACCCAGCCGGTATTCATTGACGTCAGTAATGACCACGTGGCGGGCGCCAACGTGGCGACAAATTGCCACCGCCATGACGCCGATCGGCCCGGCTCCTGTGATCAGGATGTCTTCACCCACCAGGTCAAAGGACAGCGCCGTGTGCGTTGCATTGCCAAGCGGGTCCAGAATTGCTGCCATGTCGTCGGTAATGGCATCGGGTAACACAAAAGCATTAACGGCTGGTATCGAGACATAGTCAGCAAAGGCGCCGGCTCGATCGACGCCGACACCCTGGGTGTTACGGCAAAGGTGACGACGTCCTGCGCGGCAGTTGCGACAGAAGGCGCAGGTGATGTGACCTTCCCCGGCAACCCGGTCACCGGGTTTGAGCCCGGTTACCTCGCTGCCAACCTCGACGACTTCGCCCATAAACTCGTGCCCGATTGTCGTCGGTACGTTTACGTTTTTTTGCGACCAGTCGTCCCAGTTGTAAATGTGAATGTCGGTACCGCAGATGGCAGCTTTTTGCACCCGTATCAGGGCGTCGTTGTGACCAACAGCCGGAACCGGCACCTGCTCCATCCAGATGCCGGGTTCGGCCGATGATTTGACCAGCGCCCGCATCATGAGATCACTCCCAGCTCCCGGCCAACGCGACCAAAAGCATCGAGTGCCTGCTGCAGCTGTCGGTCATCCAGTGCCGCCGACATCTGCGTGCGTATGCGCGCCGCGCCACGTGGTACGACCGGGAACGAAAACCCGATGACGTAGACGCCTTCCTCGAGCAGCCGGTCTGCCATGCGTCCGGCCAGTGCTGCGTCACCCAGCATCACCGGGATGATCGGATGATCGCCAGCCCGCACGTCGAAACCCAGGTCGATCAGGCCCTGGCGAAAGACGGCGGCGTTGTGCCACAGTTTCGCGCGCAGCTCATCGCCTTCCTCCAGCAGGTCCAGCACCCGCACCGACGTTGCAGCGATAACCGGTGCCAGCGTGTTGGAGAAAAGGTAAGGGCGCGAACGCTGGCGCAGCCAGGCAATGATTTCTTTCCTGCCGCTGGTGAATCCACCCGAGGCGCCGCCGAGTGCCTTGCCCAGCGTGCCGGTAATGATATCGACGCGGTTCATCACGTCGTGATGTTCGTGCGTGCCGCGGCCGCCGGAGCCCATGAAACCGGTCGCGTGGCAGTCGTCGATCATCACCAGTGCGGAGTACTTGTCAGCCAGGTCGCAGATGGCGGGCAGGTTGGCAATGGTGCCATCCATGGAAAACACCCCGTCGGTGGCTATCAGCCTGGCGCGACTGTCGGCCGCCGCAACGAGCTGCTGTTCCAGGTCTGCCATGTCGTTGTGCTGGTAGCGCAACCGACTTGCCTTGCACAGCCGGATGCCGTCGATAATGCTGGCGTGGTTTAGCTGGTCCGAAATCACCGCATCTTCGGCGCCCAATATGGTTTCGAACAGGCCCGCATTGGCATCAAAAGCGGCGGCATAGAGGATCGTGTCTTCGGTGCCCAGAAACCTGCTGATGCGTTCTTCCAGTTCCTTGTGAATGGTCTGGGTGCCGCAGATGAAACGCACGGAGGCCATGCCATAGCCATACTCGTCCAGCGCTGCGTGGGCCGCTTCAATCAATGCCGGGTGATTAGCCAGGCCAAGGTAATTGTTGGCGCACATGTTTATGACCTGTTGTCCGCCGGCAACCTCGATCGTGCCGTCCTGCGGGGAAGCAATGACCCGCTCGGTTTTGAACAGGCCCTGGGTCTGCAGGTCAGCAGCGTCGTGTGCGAGTCGCTCCAGCAGCGCTTTGTCCACGTCGGTCTCCGGCGAATAAACTGGGGGAATTATAGCGACGCGTGCCCGCGGCAGCGGCGTTGGTCGCGAATGTCTGTCAGAATCGCCCGTGGCGACGGCTTTCGGCGCGCGCTTGTCGCGGTCACGCCTGCAGGCGCGGTTGCATCGCGGTTCGAACAGCGTGCAGGGGCGGCTCTGGCCGAGTATGGTCTCTTGGGATAGCTATATATATTAATGGTTTACAGAATATTTCTTACAATGATTATTGCTGCCGGTATCGCCGCTGGCTGTGCCGGAAAGCCTCCCGAACCTGCGGCTGCTGTCACCTGGGGCGGCGCCGACAATGTGGTGCAGGTGGGCAACCTGTATTTCTCCGCGCAGCCGGATCAAGCCGGGCTGGCAGCCGCGCAGGCGGCAGGTGTCGATATCGTCATCAACCTGCGGCTGCCGGACGAAGTCGATTTCGATCAGGCGGCAGCAGTCGACTCCCGCGGCATGCAGTACTTCAACGTCCCGATCTCTCGAGACGGACCGTCCTTCGATCCCGGTGCCATCGAAATGATCAGCGAGCTGGTTGCGGCGAATAGCAACCAGCAGATTTTGCTGTATTGCTCGTCAGGCAACCGGGCCAGTGCCTGGTATGCCATTGACCTGGTGCGCCAGCGCGGCGTGCAGCCGGACGAGGCGCTGCGGATTGCGCGTGCCACAGGGCTGACCCGCGCCAGCATGGAACAGCGGGTGCAGGAGTACCTGGACGCCGGTGACTGAGACAGCAGAAGTCAGGGTTGACCGCTGGCTTTGGGCGGCCAGGCTTTACAAGACCCGCAGCATGGCGACGACCGCGGTGCGTGGCGGGCGGGTACATGTCAACGGCCAGCGCGCAAAACCGTCACGCGTGTTGCGCGTTGGCGACGTATTGCAGGTAAACCGCAACGAGTGGCGTATGGAGCTTACGGTTACAGGGCTGAGTGATCGGCGCGGCCCGGCACGTATCGCAGCTACATTGTACGAGGAGACCGCCGCCAGTGCGGAGCAGCGCGCCCTGGCGCGGCAGGGACGCCGGGCCGAACGTGCCGCAGCGCCGCCAGGCCGCCCGGACAAGCGTGCCCGGCGCCAGTTACGCCGCTTCAGCCGGGGGCGTTGAAAATGAGTCGTCCGCAAACCCCGCCCGTGACGGTGGATATCATTATCGAAATGGTCGACCGGCCACAGCGACCGATAGTACTCATCGAACGAAAATATCCTCCGCCCGGCTGGGCATTGCCCGGCGGATTCGTTGATGTCGGCGAAACGGTCGCCGTGGCAGCGCGGCGCGAAGCACGCGAGGAGACCGGCCTGGATGTCGAGCTGCTGCAGTTGCTCGGTTGTTATTCTGACCCTGCGCGCGACCCGCGCGGACAGACCGTCGCGCTTGTTTTCGTTGCCAGTGCCAGCGGCCAGCCGGTTGCCGCGGACGATGCCCGGGCGGTACAGCTGGTTGACGCAGCGGAACCGCCACGGCTGGCCTTCGATCACGCGCGCATCCTCGCGGACTATGTCGCGTATCGTGCCAATGGTGCACTGCCACTACCGGACTGAGCCGACGTTTTTTTGCGGCTTGTGTGCAGGGTGATCGGCTATACTGCGCTCGCCTGAAACCCAGCTTATCCGGAGGCCAGCGATGTCGAGCGTCGCGCAGAAAGACCTGCCCGAAAAACAGTTCTTTTACGATTCAAATCCCTTGTTTAATTCATCGCGCGCAAAGATGAATGAATATTACCTGCGCGACGAAACCGAGGTGATCAACGAACTGCTGCCGCTGGCAAAGCTGGATGCTGCGGGTCGCGACCGCGTACAGAAACTGGCGGCACAACTGGTTTCATCGGTTAGAAAAAACCGTGGCAAGGCTGGCGGGCTGGATGCTTTCCTGCAGGAATACGACCTGTCGTCGCAGGAAGGCATTGTGCTGATGTGCCTTGCAGAGGCGCTGCTGCGCGTACCCGACGCGGAAACGCAGGACAAGCTTATCCGCGACAAGCTCTCCAGTGGCGACTGGCGCGGACACCTGGGCGGCAGCCAGTCGCTGTTCGTCAATGCCTCCACCTGGGGCCTGATGCTGACCGGCCAGATAGTCGGTCCCGGCGAGGCGGCCGAGAAAGACGTTGGCCGCTATGTTCGCGACATCGTGTCGCGCGTGGGCGAACCAGTGGTACGCACGGCGCTGCGCCAGGCGATGCGCATCATGGGGCATCAGTTCGTCATGGGCCGGACCATAGACGAGGCAATAAAGAGGGCTCGCAAGAAGGACAATCGTATCTATCGCTATTCCTTCGACATGCTGGGCGAGACGGCCCTGACCCGCGCCGACGCGAAGCGATACTTCGACTCCTACTACAACGCGATCGACGTCATCGGCAAGGCACGCGACCCTGAGGATTCAATTTTTGCAGCGCCGAGTATCTCGGTGAAACTGACCGCGTTGCACCCGCGCTTCGAATTTGCCAATGCCGCTGAAGTGGCTGAGGAAATGACGCCAATACTGCTGGCGCTGGCCGAACACGCGCGCGACAAGAACATTGCGCTGACCGTCGACACGGAGGAGGCGGAAGTGCTCGATCTGACGATGGAGGTTATCGAGCGCGTCTACCGTTCCGATTCGCTGCGTGACTGGGAGGGCTTTGGCCTGGCCTTACAAACCTACCAGAAGCGCGCGATGCCGCAGGTCGAATGGCTGCTCGGCCTGGTGCGCGAAGTGGGGCGCCGCATGAACGTGCGGCTGGTGAAGGGCGCCTACTGGGATGCCGAGATCAAGCATGCCCAGGTCCAGGGCCTGCAGGGCTATCCGTTGTTTACCCGCAAGGCCTCCAGCGATGTGTCGTTTCTGGCCTGTGCCAGGCGCCTGCTGGACGCACGTGACCTGGTTTACACGCAGTTTGCAACACACAATGCCCACACGCTGGCCAGCATCATCGAAATGGCGGGTGACAACCGTGAGCTGGAATTCCAGCGGCTGCACGGCATGGGCGAAGAGCTGTACTCGGAGGTGGTCGGTGCTGACAAGCTCAATTACCCATGTCGCGTTTATGCCCCGGTGGGCATTCACGAGGATCTGTTGCCTTACCTGGTGCGGCGACTGCTGGAGAACGGTTCGAACACTTCTTTCGTCAACCGGATCGTCGACGAGGAAGCGCCTGTCGAAGAGATCATTGCAGATCCGGTTGCGGCAACAGAAAAAGAAAAGTTCAAGCCGCATCCACAGATTCCCTTACCCGTAAATATCTTCCCGGATCGGGTCAACTCACGCGGTATCAACCTGGAGGATCCTCTCGAGATAATGCCGCTGGCAGACGCGATGAATGCGGCCATGAGCAAGGAATTGCACGTCACGCCGGTCATTAATGGTGAACGCGTCAGCGGCAGGCCCCTGGCCAGCACCGATCCGACAGATAGCCAACGTGTCGTCGGCATGGTCGACGAGGCCGACGAGGCAACGGTGGACCGTGCGCTTGCGGCGGCCGAGGCTGCGCGGCCACAGTGGCTGCGTTCCGACGCTGCGCAGCGTGCTGCAATGCTGGAGCGTGCGGCGGCATTGTTCGAGGCGCACAGCGGCGAACTCCTCGCGCTGCTGGTACGCGAGGCGGGCAAAACCATACCCGATGCTGTTTCCGAAGTACGCGAAGCGGTGGATTTTCTGCGCTACTACGCGCTACATGCACGTCGCGAGTTTGCGGTGCCGCGACCACTGCCCGGTCCGACTGGCGAAAGTAACGAGCTGGCGCTGCAGGGTCGCGGAATTTTTGTCTGCATCAGCCCGTGGAATTTTCCATTGGCAATTTTTACCGGACAGGTCGCAGCAGCACTGGCGGCTGGCAATGTTGTGCTGGCCAAACCGGCCGAGCAGACTTCCTTAATAGGCGCGCGCGCAGTCGCATTGCTGCACGAGGCCGGTATCCCGGGTGAAGCGCTGCACTTTATCCCCGGTCCTGGCTCGGTGATCGGTGCCCATGCCATTGCTGATCCACGGGTCAGCGGGGTTGCCTTTACTGGCTCTACTGAAACCGCCCGCATCATAAATCGCACGCTGGCTAATCGTGATGCGCCTATTGCGGCACTGGTGGCCGAAACCGGCGGGCAAAATGCGATGATCGTCGACAGCTCCGCACTGCCGGAGCAGGTCGTGCTCGATGTAGTGCAATCGTCGTTCAACAGTGCCGGCCAGCGCTGCTCGGCTTTGCGCGTGCTCTTCCTGCAGGAAGAAATCGCCGATCGTGTACTCGAGCTGCTGACCGGCTACACGGCCGAACTGCGGTTGGGTGACCCCGGCCTGTTGCGCACCGATATCGGGCCCGTCATCGACGCCGGGGCGCAGAAAATGCTCAGCGACCATGCGGCACAGATCACCACGCAGGGCAAGCTGGTATGCCAGACAGAAATGCCGGCGGAATTCCCGCATGGCACATTCTTTGCGCCGCGCGCAGTCGAGATTGATTCACTGTCACGCCTCGAGGACGAAGTATTCGGTCCGGTGCTGCATGTCATTCGGTACTCGGCCAACGCGATAGACAAGGTGATCGAGGCGGTGAACGCAACCGGCTACGGGCTAACGCTCGGCATCCACAGTCGTATTGATTCCAGCTCGCGCTATATCCACAATCGCATTGACGTAGGTAACGTCTATGTCAATCGCAACATGATTGGCGCGGTGGTCGGTGTACAGCCCTTCGGTGGCTGCAACCTTTCCGGAACCGGGCCAAAAGCTGGCGGGCCGCACTACCTGCATCGTTTTGCCACGGAGCGCACGCTAACCATTAACACCTCGGCAGTCGGTGGGAACACCTCGCTGTTGTCACTGGGCACCGGGTAACGCTGCATGATCAGCATTTTCGATATTTTCAAGATCGGTATCGGGCCGTCCAGTTCGCACACGGTCGGGCCGATGCGGGCGGCACGCCGTTTCCTGGCGGACATCGACAACCTCGAGTCAGTCGCGGTAGTCAATGTTGGCCTGTTTGGTTCCCTGGCGCTGACCGGCAAGGGGCACTGTACTGACCGGGCAATACTGCTGGGGTTGTCCGGCGCTGAACCGGATACGGTCGACCCGGATACTATCGAACCCACGCTGGATGCGATTACGCAGGCCAGGCGCCTGAGGCTGCTGGGCAGGCATGCAATTGAATTCGATCCTTCCGTCAACCTGCTGATGCACTACGACGAAGTCCTGCCTCAGCATCCGAACGGCATGCGTTTTACTGCTGTTGATGCCAGTGGGGCAACGGTGGCTGAGCAGGAATTCTTTTCGGTCGGCGGCGGCTTCGTGTTGCGCGGCGACGAACTGCAGCACGATGTCGCCAGTACGGAATCGACCGATGTGCCGTTTCCCTTCAACACGGCAAGCGAGCTGCTGGCCCATGGCAGCGCGGCGGGGCTGCGTATCGATGAGCTGGTCTGGCGCAATGAAAAAACCTGGCGCGACGACGAGCAGATTCGCAGCGGACTGTTACACATCTGGCAGGTAATGCATCAGTGTATCCAGCGTGGGCTGTCGTCCAGCGGGTCGTTGCCGGGCCGGCTGGGCGTTCCGCGCCGTGCGCCGAAGCTGTGGGCGGATATCAATGATTCAAGTACCCATCTGCCGCTGGGTGTACTCGATCACGTCAATGCTTTTGCGTTCGCTGTAAACGAGGAAAACGCCGCTGGTGGACGGGTGGTCACTGCACCGACCAACGGTGCCGCCGGAATTGTGCCCGCAGTTATCGAATTCTATCGTCGCTATGTCGACGGGGCAGACGATGACGGTATTTGCCGTTTCCTGCTGACCGCCGGGGCGATTGCCATCCTGTACAAGAAGAACGCCTCGATTTCGGGTGCCGAAATGGGCTGCCAGGGCGAAGTCGGTGTGGCCTGCTCGATGGCGGCCGGTGGCCTGGCTGCAGCGAACGGTGGCAGCAACGCCCAGGTGGAGAACGCCGCCGAGATCGGCATGGAGCACAACCTGGGGCTCACCTGCGATCCGGTCGGCGGGCTGGTGCAGATTCCGTGTATCGAGCGCAATGCCATGGGTGCGGTGAAGGCAATTAATGCAACGCGGATGGCGCTGCGTGGTGATGGCGCGCACAAGGTCTCGCTTGACCAGGTTATTGCAACAATGCGCCAGACCGGTCGCGACATGTCGTCGATCTACAAGGAAACGTCCAGAGGCGGGCTCGCGGTCAACGTCATCGAGTGTTGACAATCCATGAATGCAGATGGAGCTGACACTGCCCCTGCTGCATCTTACGCGTTGCAACCGATTCTCAGGGGGCAGCGCAGCTCATCTGCTACTGGTCGGGTAACGTACCTGTAGCACCACCGCGCGTGTTCAGCCGCGAATTGGTCGCGGCTTGGCTGATTGGCGCGACTCTTCTCCGGCTTAATCTCGCCCGGCATCCCTGCCTCGCTCGAATCGGGCCGGCGCCGCGGCAGGCGTCCTGCCTCCGCCGCGCCGGCAACCCGTCGCGCGCGCAAGCTCGTGGGAGCGGCATCCTGCCGCGACTGCTTGCGACGATGTTTCGTGGAGTGGGAGCGGCTTTAGCCGCGAACTGCTTGCGACGGTGTTTTGTAGGAGCGGCTTCGATGGACGGGACGTCGTGGTGTTTCCCGGGGACAAACGTCGTGGCAGGTGGTTGGTGGTGGGATAAAACGAGACGAACCGGCCAAGGGCCGGTTCGACGATTGTTGCTTCGCGGCGGAAGTTGCTGCTACAGGACAGTGCCGTCGGTACGCATTACGAAATTCTGAATACGCGTGGCGGGGGTATGGATCGACAGGTTGTGCAGCGGGATCAGTTCGCCTTCTGACCAGTAGCCGCCATAGCCGCGGATAATGCCGGCCAGTTCAAACTGTCCGTCGCGGCAGCGTACCAGTCCACCACCGGATGCACCGGCTTCAATCGGGGCCGAGGTAAACAGTCGTCCCTCGACCTCGTTGCGGAAATAGCCCTGCGTGGTGACCTGGTCGAGCGCCAGCGGGTAGCCGACCGCCCATACCTGCTCGTAGTCGAACAGGTCATCGTGAGTGAGACGTACCGGCCGCAACGATCCGGTGTCGACTGCAAGCAGGGCCAGGTCATTGCCCGGATCAACCGCCAGCAGCCGGGCTTTGCGGTATTCGCCGTGGACACGAACCAGTGAAAGGTCAGCATCAATAACCACGTGCGCAGCCGTAAGGACGCGATCAGCGGCAACGATCACGCCGCTTGCGTCAGCACCGTCGTCGGTGGCAACGCGAACAACGGATGACAGGATGCCATCGTCAGGTGTTTCACACATCGCGTGTGCATTGCTGTTGGCGATGTAACTGGCGTGGCGGGTTTCGATCTGGGTGGTGGGGAAGGAGCAGCCGGTTGTGATGGCCGCAAGGAACAGTGCCGGTAGTAACCGGCTGGAGCCGACGGGACTTGTTCGGCGTTTATCGCGCAATACATGTTCCCCGAAACTTAAACCTTTCGAATTAGTATTTGAGACAACACTACCATTACCAGAGTTCATTTCACATACCGCTATTGACTTCGCCTTCCATCTGGCCTACGCCTTAGTGGTATAACAGTATAGTAGTGCAGGCAGTGACCTGCCTCACATTAAGTGCGCAAGGAAAATTATTCCAAGTGCGCTATGTGACTCGTGTCACAGTTTTATCGGGTTCTTCGGGAAGTCGAAAAACTTCAGCTTGCCGCAGCGATTCGTGCAGTCTTTCCATGCGTCAATATTCAGGTTGAACACGGCAATGGCGCCGGTCGGCATGTTATCGACGCTGAGATCGCCAATCTGGTTAGCGGCGATAGTAAAGCCCGGGTTATGTCCGAACAGCATCACCCGTTCGTGCTTGTCGTCCAGTTCGCGAATGATGTCGAAGATTTCTTCCGGGTCGGCCAGGTAGAGCCTTTTTTCAGGCTGAATCTTTGACGCCTTGAAGCCAATTTCCTGCGCTACCGTACGCGCGGTCACGGCGGCACGCACAGCGGTGCTGCTGACTATATGATCGGGTTTGTAGTCGAGTTCGGCCAGGCGGCCACCCATCATCGGCGCGTCACGCAGTCCACGCTTGTTCAGTGGCCGGTCGATGTCATCCAGTTCGCGATTTTTCCAGCTCGACTTCGCGTGTCGCATCAGTGCGATCTGTTTCATTCTTCACTTATATCCCTGACCTGGATGCGGCCGTTTTCGATGCGTACCGGAAATACCGTCACGTCGTCATAAGCCGGCGGTGTTAATGCCGCGCCGGTGCGCAGGCAGAAGCGGGCGCCATGACGCGGGCAGATAATCTCGCCGCCGTCGACCGGACCACCGGTCAGTTCCTCGCCGTCGTGAGTGCAGATATCCTCGATGGCGCACAAATCGCCGTCGACATTGAATACCGCAATGAGCGTATCGCCCGATTCCACGACTTCGAAATCGCCCGGTTTGAGGGCATCGGCATCGGTAACGTCTATCCAGTCTGTCATTGTTGTCCTTTCAGTCTAATACATCATGCCGGTCTGCAGGCGCGCTTCTTCCGACATCATGGTGTGATTCCACGGCGGGTCGAACACCAGGTCGACCTTCACTTCGCTAACCGTCGGAATCAACAACAGTTTTGTGCGCACGTCGTGCACCAGGATTTCGCCCATGCCGCAGCCCGGGGCGGTCAGGGTCATGTCCACCTCTATCTGCCGCTTGCCGTCGGCGTTCTTGTCGATGTCGCAACGATAGATAAGCCCCAGGTCGACGATATTGATAGGGATCTCAGGGTCGTAGCAGGTACGAAGCTGGTCGGCGACGATCTTCTCGATATCGGCGTCGGTGGCGTTTTCGGGCGCCTCCGGCGGCATTACCCGTTCCTTGCCCAACGCATCGGCGTCGTGGCCGGCGATGCGGAACAGGTTGCCGTCGATGTACACAGTAAAGCTGCCGCCCAGCGCCTGGGTGATATAGCCATCGGTACCTTCATGCAGCTGCACGTGGTCGCCGGCGGGAATGATGACCGCATCGACGTCGCGCCTCAGGCTGACCGGTTCGCTGCCAGGATGAAACATTATTCTGTTTTCGCCTCGTTTTCGCCATCAAGGGCTGCGGCCAGCGCATGCCATGCCAGCGAGGCACACTTGACCCGGGTTGGAAACTGTCGCACGCCGCCGAGCGCAGCCAGCTTGCCCAGCGTTGCGGCATCTGCGCCGTTGCCTGCGAGCAGCTCGTGCATCTGCCCGAACAGCTCGCGCGCCTGCGATTCTGTCTTGCCTTTTACCGCTTCGGTCATCAGCGACGACGACGCCACTGAAATGGCGCAACCGGTGCCTTCGAAGGCAACGTCGTTGACGATGTCGTCATCCATTACCAGGTAAACGGTGAGCTTGTCGCCGCACAATGGATTGAAGCCGCGCGCGGTGTGCGTGGCCGGCTCGATACGGCGAAAATTGCGCGGCGTCTTGTTGTGATCGAGGATCACGTCGCGGTACAGATCGGCCAGCTCCATCAGCCCATTACCTCACGTACCCTGTGCAGGGCCGCGACCAGCGCATCGATGTCTTCACGCGTGTTGTACAGCGCCATCGATGCGCGCGCGGTTGCCGGCACGCCATAGAAATCCATTACCGGCATGGCGCAGTGATGCCCGGTACGTATTGCCACGCCCTCATTATCGACAATGGTACCGATGTCGTGTGGATGCGCACCGGCCAGGGTGAAAGATACAACCGAGGCCTTGTGTTCGGCGGTGCCGACGATTTCCAGCCCGTCGAAAGCTGCAAGTTGCTCGGTAGCATAGTCGAGCAGTTCGCGCTCATGCGTGGCGATGGCGTCGATGCCGATGTTGCTCAGGTAATCGACCGCTGCGCCCAGCCCGACTGCTTCGGCAATTGCCGGCGTGCCGGCCTCGAACTTGGCGGGCAGGGCGGCATAGGTAGTGCGGTCGAAACTGACTTCGAGAATCATCTCGCCGCCACCCTGCCACGGCGGCATTTCTTCCAGCAGTGCTTCGCGCCCGTAGAGCACGCCAATGCCGGTGGGGCCGAACATCTTGTGCCCGGAGAATGCATAAAAATCGCAACCCAGATCCTGCACGTCGACGCGTGCATGCGGCATCGCCTGGGCACCGTCAACCACGACCGGAAGGTCGCGTGCATGCGCCAGTCGCACAATGTCTTTAACAGGGTTTACTGTGCCCAGCGCATTGGAGATGTGACCGACGGCAACCAGCTTTGTGTTGTCATTAATCAACTGCTCAAACTGGTCCATCTGCAGCTCGCCGCGCTGGTTGATCGGCACCACGCGCAGGCTCGCGCCGGTCTGCAGGCAGGTCAGTTGCCACGGCACGATGTTGGAGTGGTGTTCCATCTGGGTAATCAGGATCTCATCGCCCTCGCCAAAGCGAGGCCGGCCATAACTTTGCGCCACGAGGTTGATCGCCTCGGTGGTGCCACGGGTGTAGATAATTTCGCTCACCGAGGCTGCATTGATATAGCCACGGATTTTTTCCCGCGCGTTCTCGAACGCATCTGTAGCGCGCTGGCTCAGCGTGTGCACGCCGCGGTGCACATTGGCGTGATCATGGCGATGGTAGTGGTCCATTGCGTCGAGCACGGCCTGCGGACGCTGAGCCGAAGCGGCGCTGTCCAGGTAGACCAGCGGTTTGCCGTGCACGCTCTGGTGCAGGGCAGGGAAGTCCGCCCGCACGGCGGCCACGTCCAGCATGGGGCTGCTCTGTGCCAGCAGGCTCATGTCAGCACCTCCAGTCGCTCGCTGTCCGGCAGCCGCTCGGTAACCAGCGTCTCGACATACTGGCGCAACTCGGCAACGCCAAACCCGGCGAGGATTTCCTCGATAAAGCCAAAAGTCAGTAACGCCTTTGCAGTGCGTTCGCCGATACCGCGGCTGCGCAAATAGAACATGGCGTCTTCATCCAGCTGGCCGACGGTTGCGCCGTGGCTGCATTTCACGTCGTCAGCGTAGATTTCAAGCTCCGGTTTGGTGTCGACTTCGGCCTTGCCCGACAGGATAAGGTTGCGATTGGATTGCCTGGCATCGACTTTCTGCGCGTCTTTTGCCACATAGACTTTGCCGTTGAATACCGCGCGTGCCTTGTCCGCGAGGACCCCGCGATAATTTTCGTCGCTGGTAGTGTGCGGCGCGCTGTGATCGACACGGGTGTGGTTGTCGACATGCTGTGAAGCTACCGCCAGGTAAAAGCCATCCAGCTCTGCCGTGGCACCGGGTGCGCACAGCCAGGTGTGCAGGTCGTTGCGCACCAGTTTGCCGCCAAGGTCCACGCCATGGGTGCGCAGCATGCTGTCACCGCCCTGGTGCACGGCGAGCAGGTGCATGCCGGTATCGGCTTCGGTCAGTTCCTGCAGCCGGTAATGACTGAGTTGTGCGCCCTGGCCCAGATGGACTTCGGTTACCGCGTTGGTCAGGTTCTGTGCGCCGGGCAGGCCGGCATAGCGTTCGATCACGGACAGCTTCGCATTGTCACCCAGCACGATGAGTACGCGCGGGCAGACCAGCGCCGGCTGTTCGGCCGCTGCCGAGATAAACTCCAGCAGCAGCGGCGTAGTGTATTCCGCGCCGGCCGGAACCTCGATGACGATCCCGTCGCTGAAAAACGCCGTGTTCAGCGCCGCGAACGGGTGCTTGTCGTAGCTGACCAGCGCGCTGAGGCGGCCGTTGAGTGTCTCGGGCTGTTGTTCCAGCAATTGCGCGATCGTCGTGGCCGGATAGTCGCCTACGGACAGCTCGTGCAACTGCCCATTGACGAAGCTGGCCGCCGGCTGGCCGGTTGCCACGAGGCTCGGTATTTTATCGGTGTCGACAGCGACCGCTGCCGGTTCAAACTTGCGCCGCGCCAGCGTACGCAGGTTGGTGTACTTCCAATGCTCGTTACGCGTGGTCGGCAGCCCGCTGGCCAGCACTTGCTGCATCGCCTTGTCACGCGTCGCGGTCAGCCACTCCGGTTCCGTACGCTCAAGTTCTGCGTGACGGCGGCCAAGATAATCAATAGCTGCACTCACGCAGCATCCCCCCGCAGCCAGTCATAGCCACGCTGCTCCAGTTCCAGGGCCAGCTCTTTGCCGCCGCTGCGCACGATCCTGCCGTCGGCCAGCACATGCACCACGTCCGGTTCGATGTAATCGAGCAGGCGCTGGTAGTGCGTAACCAGCAGCATGCTGCGATCGTCGGTACGCAGGCTGTTGACGCCATTAGCGACGACTTTCAGCGCATCGATGTCCAGCCCCGAGTCGGTTTCGTCCAGCACGGCGAGCTTTGGCTCGAGAATGGTCATCTGCAGCACTTCGTTGCGCTTTTTTTCGCCGCCGGAGAAGTCTTCGTTTACGCCGCGGTTCAGGAAACTTTCATCCATCTGCATCAGTTTCATTTTTTCGCGTACCAGCTGCAGGAACTCGAAGGCATCGAGTTCCTGCTCGCCGCGGTGCTTGCGCTGCGCATTGAGCGCGGCTTTAAGCAGGTAAACGTTGTTCACACCGGGAATCTCCACCGGGTACTGGAAGGCAAGGAAAACGCCTTCGCGAGCCCGCTCTTCCGGATCCAGTTCCAGCAGCGGCTTACCCTGGTAGTCGATTTCACCGGCGGTAACTTCAAAATCGTCATGCCCGGCGATGATCTGTGCCAGCGTGCTCTTGCC